>JBKQQE010000372.1:0-2536 GCA_052326245.1 Xanthobacteraceae bacterium
GCAACGGAATCAGCATGGCAAGATCTCACTCGACATATCACAAAGCCTTGATCAACCTGAGTTACGCGGCAGCTTCTACCGGGTTTCAGATGTAGATCCTGGATCCGGCAACGGCGGGCGCCATGCCATGATCCAGGCGTCGATCGCCCCGCATCGGCCAACCAGCGCGCGGCCAGCCTGCCGGCCATCCGGGGCGCCGCGCTTCCCTCTCGCCGAAGCTGTGCCATAGTAAAGCTATCAGACCGCCCAAGGACACAAAGACTGAATCATGGCGCCACGTTCCCCATCCCGCACCGCGGACGACATCATTCCGACCAAGCTTACCGTGCCGCGGATCTTTCTCGTGCGCATGCTGGTGTTTCTGATCCTGTGCGCGCTGCTGGTCGTGATTCTGTACAAGCAGATCTGGACCGCGTTCCTGGCCAATCCGGGCCTCAACTCGCTGATCGGGTTGGTGATGGCGATCGGCACGGTGATGGCGTTCCGCCAGGTGATCCGGCTCTATCCCGAAGTCGGCTGGGTCAACAGCTTCCGCATCGCCGATCCGGGGCTCGCCATGGATCGCCGGCCCCGCCTGCTGGCGCCGATGGCCGCCATTCTCGGCGACCGCGTCGGGCGCATGAGCATCACCCAGCAGACCATGCGGCATCTGCTGGATTCGATCGCCACCCGGCTCGACGAGGCGCGCGACACCTCGCGCTACATGACCGGGCTGCTGGTCTTCCTCGGCCTGCTCGGCACGTTCTGGGGTCTGATCGAAACCGTGGGTTCGGTCGGCCACGTCATCGACGGGCTCAAGGTCGGCGGCGAGGCCGGCGCGCTGTTCGACACCCTGAAGGAGGGCCTCGCGGCGCCGCTCGGCGGCATGGGAATTTCGTTTTCCTCGTCGCTGTTCGGCCTCGCCGGATCGCTGATTCTCGGCTTTCTCGACCTGCAGTCCAGCCAGGCCCAGAACCGCTTCTACACCGAGCTCGAGGACTGGCTCGCCGGCACCGTGCGCGAATATACCGAGCAGGGCGGCGACATGTCCGGCGCCGGCGGCACCGAGATGCGCTCGGCCATCGAGCGGCTGCGCTCCACCGTGGAGGACATGGGATCGAACCGCTCGGCGACCACCGCCATGGCCAACCTGGCGGAAGCCATCCAGGGGCTGGTCCAGCACATGCGCAGCGAGCAACAGATGATCCGCGAATGGGCCGACAATCAGGGCGAGCAGAACCGCGAGATCAAGATTCTGCTGGAGCGGATCGCGCGCCAGTCGCAGCAATCCTAACAAAGGACGCCAGATGGCTCTCGCCCGCGGCCGCCGCTCCGATCCCGGCTTCAACTACTGGCCGGGCTTCGTCGATGCCTTGTCGACGCTGGTGCTTGCGATCGTGTTCCTGCTGTCGGTGTTCCTGGTCGTGCAGTTCTACCTGTCTCAGGAAGTCACCGGCAAGGACAAGGCGCTGGAGCGGCTCAACGCCCAGATCGCCCAGCTCACCGAACTGTTGTCGCTGGAAAAGGCCGGCAAGCTCTCGCTCGACGATCAGCTGTCGCAGATGCGCGCCGGCCTCGCCGCGGCGGAAACCGAACGCGACCGCATCAAGGGGCTCTATGACGGCCTCGCCGCGACCGGCAACGACGCCGCCGGCCGCAGCGGCGAGCTCAGCCGCGCGCTGGATTCCGAGAAGCAGGTCTCGGCGCGGGCGCTGGCGCAGATCGAGGTGCTGAACCAGCAGATCAGCGCGCTGCGCCGGCAGCTGGCCGCGCTGGAACAGGCGCTCGACGCGTCCGAGCAGAAGGACAGGGAATCGCAGACCCGGATCGCCGATCTCGGCTCCCGGCTCAACATCGCGCTGGCGCAGCGGGTGCAGGAGCTGTCACGCTACCGCTCCGAATTCTTCGGCCGGCTGCGCGCCATCCTCGGCAATCGCCCCGACATCCGCGTCGTCGGCGACCGCTTCGTGTTCCAGTCGGAAGTGTTCTTCGACACCGGACAGGCGCTGCTGCTGCCCGAGGGTCGCACCGAACTCGACCAGGTCGCTTCCGCCATCGTCGAACTGGAAAAGCAGATCCCTTCGGAGATTGCCTGGGTGCTGCGGGTCGACGGCCATACCGACTCGCGCCCGATCTCGGGCCCGCAGTTCAAGTCGAACTGGGAATTGTCGTCCGCGCGCGCCATTTCGGTGGTGCAATACCTGATCTCGAAGGGCGTGTCGCCGCAGCGGCTGGTGGCCGCCGGCTTCGCCGAATTCCAGCCGCTCGATACCGACAAGACCGACGAGGCCTACCGGCGCAACCGCCGCATCGAACTGAAGCTGACGGAGCGCTGATCATGGGTGTCGTCGCGGCAGCCACCCTGAACGGCGATGATGCCTGACGCGCCGGTCACGCTACGCCACTATCGTCCGCAGGACGAGGACGACACCATCGCGCTGTGGCAGCGCACCTGTACCAACCCGACGCACACCTACACGGACGGCGTCTACGACGTGACCCTGATCGTCTGGGGCGTGGGTTGGGGGACGCCCGCGCCGAAGGATGGCTCGCCGAT
>JBKQQE010000373.1:0-14095 GCA_052326245.1 Xanthobacteraceae bacterium
CGCAGTGGCTATCGAACCCAAGTCTCCAATGAAGGCCGATCCGGTTTTGGGAAGATCGGTGAATTGGAAGGCCCACCGGAACTGTCCAGCGGTTGTCTACGCTTTGGCTTTCTGGTGGTCGTCGATAAGACGGCGTGTGGGGGAGCGCTATTCGACCGTATAGCCGAGCGCGCGATATCCTGCCCGCCGCTTGGCGGCCATTCGGGCAAGCAGCGGAACCGCTTCATCAACATAGTCAACGACTAGAACTTCCGTTTTCCCTTCGTGCTGTCGGTGCAGCCGACCGACATATTGGGCCAGAGTCCCCTTCCAAGAAATTGGCATGGTCAGGAAGAGCGTATCGAGCCTCTGGTCGTCGAAGCCCTCTCCGATATAACGCCCCGTCGCCAAGATCAGGCGCTCTTTATCGGTAGACACTCTCAGAGCGGCTTCTGACGCCCTACGTTCGACGGCTGACATGCCGCCCTTCAGCACAACTAAATTACGCGCGAAGCGTGAGAAACGACTCTGAAGATAATCGAGATGATCCTTGCGTTCGGTGAGAACAGCCGGCGATCGTCCGGCTTCAAGGGCCTTCAGTACGTCGTCGAAAATTAGATCGTTGCGCGTCGTATCCTGGGCGAGCGCCGCATAGACCGCCGGCATCGGTGGCCGATCAAGGGAACTCAGATGCGCTGGCAATTGAAAATGGGTCGAACGATGCATGACGCGATGTTTCAGCCCTCGATCTGCCGCCTGCGTACGAGCATCGGCTCGGAACCGGACCGGACCGCATTGCATAAAGATGATGGGGTGGTGCCCGTCCTTACGCGCCACCGTCGCCGACAAACCGAGTACGTAACGCGCCTTCGACCGCCTCGCCACCAATTCGAAACTCGTCGCCGAAAGATGATGGCATTCATCGACGATTAGGTGGCCGTAGTCGGCAACGAGATCCGAGACCTCTCCGTGACGTACGAGGCTTTGAATAAGGGCGATATCAATGACCCCGGTCGGCTTGCGCTTGCCGCCACCGACGAAGCCAATGGCTTTTGGATCGATGTTGAGGAAGGTCTTGAGGCGCTCAGCCCATTGGGTTGCTAATTCCCGGCGATGAACGAGAATTAGAGCACTGCACGCCCGTTGAGCGATCAGCGCGGCGCCGACAACCGTCTTGCCGAAAGCCGTCGTCGCCGCCAAGACGCCGTTGTCGTGCGGGGTCAGCGCTTCGAAGGCATTGATCTGTGGACCGTGCAGAGTACCCAAGAAGTGTGTATCGACCGGCAGCGGATTGCCGACAGTCCGAAGGTCTCTGATTTCGACCTCCGTGCCGAGTGCTTTGAAAAGCTCCAGGACTTCATCAAGACAACCGCGCGGTAGCCCGACATGCCGCAGGTGAAGTTCGGCGCAGGAGATGATCCTTGGCTTGCCGAACGTCGGCAATCGCATCGCTTGGGCGCGATAGAATTCTGGATTTTGGAAAGCGGCCAACCGGATCAACCGGGCGATGATTGCGGGAGCCAATCCAGCCCGATCAAAATAGAGCTGGTCCGCGAGCACGAGGCTGATCTTGTCGGGCGGGGGCGTGTCGATCGGTGCCCCTTCCATGCGACGGGAGGGTGTCATGCGCCACGGTTCGTCAGCGGCCTCATCCTCGACGGGCATTCGGACGCCCAGAATCCGACCACGACTCTCCGCGTCGGCAACGATATCCGACACCGCATCTGCAGATAGCCGCGACTGAGAGGATAGAAAGGCCCACTGATCTTCGTGGGGGCGGCCATCCTTGTCTATGAAGACACTATTGCCACGTTCACGCGCCTTCCGCTGCAAAGGCAGGGCGATTAGATTGCCGAAGCCGCCGAGCGGCATAGTGTCTTGGCTCGGAAAGAAGCGATCATAGGACGCAAAACCGACGTCCGGTCGACGCTCCAGAGTCTCCGTCAGGAGTGCTGAGCCGAGTTGGCGGGCCATCCGCGCCGGAACCGGCTCAGAGAAGAAAATCCAGACATGGCCGCCATTGCCGGATCGGGACCGCTCGAGTGCGGCGGGTACGCCCTTAGCTTGACAAGTATCTACCGTGGCCACAGCGTCGGCCATCCAATCGTCCTTGTCGAAATCAGCCGCCAAGAACCAGCAAGTTTCATCCTTTAGCAGTGGATAGACGCCAGCAACAAAGTCGGAATCGGCGTGCCCTCCGCGATCACCACCGCGAAGATGTCTCTCGATCACATCATCGGATACAGGAATGAACGCCTGGTGCGGGCACTCCCCGCATTTTACTCGGGGCTTTCCGCAAATTCCCTTGGCCCATTCGTTGGCGCAAGCCGGGGCGTAGCCAGATCTGCCCGCTTTTCGATTTTCCCATCGGACGGGGAAAATGTCGGGGCGGCCCGCAAACAATCGTCGGAAAAGCGCTACCTTTTCGGATGTCGAAGAAGAAGCCGTTATGGTGGGCGGATTGTCCGTTGGTGTCGGAAGGGGATCGACGCGGATAGGCTTCTTACATCGGCGTTTAAACGCCGCGAGACGTTCCTCAAGCGCCGATCGTTCAGCATTCAGCGAAGCAAGCCGAGCTTGAATACGGGCAACTTCGTTTTTTTCAGCATCGCTCATAAGATTGGTGGCTGCGGTCTGTATTGTCCGCATTTCCTCAGAAATTCACGTCCCCGCCGCGCGGGGTAGCCGATTAGATTTCATTGAACGTAACGCAATATCCTGCCTCAAGCAGCCCTGAGCGAATATCAGAGTACAAATTCCAGGCGCCTGCGACCCACCAATCGGCGAAGCCGGTGCCTAGACTCCGAGGGCGCCATCACTATCAAACGCATCTTGCCTGGGAACTCGATGAGTTCCTGCAAGTGCAATCGCTCGCATGCGAATTGGGCGGACCGGTAAAGGCGGTAGATCCGCCCAGAACTAGCGAAGAGGACTGCGTGGCTATCACGCAGTGGTTTTATTCCCCGGTCTCTGGCGCCAGTCTCTCAAAAACGGGAATATTGAGTTTATTCGCCAGAGACTTTGGGAGATTTTTGGGGGCAAATGGGTCGAGAAGCGATGACAGAGACAAACTAGTTAGCAAAAAAGCCCGTATTTATAGGCCTTTCTGCCACTATAGAAGAAAATTCTCTGAAAGGCGGACTGGCTGGCTGGGGCGGGAGGATTCGAACCTCCGCATGGTGGAATCAAAATCCACTGCCTTACCACTTGGCGACGCCCCACCGGCCCGGAGGCGGCGGGGCTCTGGCCGCGCGGTGTCCCTCAGGCCCCGCCGGTGTATAGCGGGACATGGGCGGTTTCAATGGGCGGTTTCAAGCGCCGGGGCCCGGATTTCGACGGCCGCGGCGCGGGCGACGCTGCTGTCGACGCACACACATATATAGAGGCTCATGCCGCGCGGTCGCCGAGCCCCGCCGGCCCCGCTGAGCGCGATGTGACGCGCCCCGCGCCGCGGCGAATTTGATCCTTATCGTTTGAAGCGGGCCGCCCGACGTGCCAAATTTGCCGGCAATGAACAATGACGCCGCTGATCTGCCGTGCACGCGCCGCGTGCAGCAATGGCCGAAGAGCCGAGATGCCGCGTCCTGCGAGGAGAGCCCCCGACAATGACCTACCGTGCCCCGATCGAAGACATGCTGCTCGCGCTCAACCACGGCGCGGGCCTCAAGGCCGCGCTCGAGGCCGGCCACTACGGGGACTACGACGGCGACATCACCGCCGCGATCCTGGAGGAAGCGGGCAAGTTCGCCACCGACGTGCTGGCGCCGCTCAACCGCGTCGGCGACACCCACGGCATCAAGCTCGACGCCGGCCATGTCACCACCGCGCCGGGCTGGCCGGATGCCTATCGCCGCTGGAGCGAAGGCGGCTGGAACGCGGTCTCGGGCTCGGAAACCTGGGGCGGCCAGGGACTGCCGCTCGCCATCAACGCCGCCTGCACCGAGATCTGGAGCGCCTCCAACGTCGCCTTCGGGCTGTGCCCGCTGCTCACCGCCGGCGCCATCGAGGCGCTGGAGGCGCACGGCAGCGAGGCGCTGAAGCAGGTCTACCTGGCGAAGCTGATCTCGGGCGAATGGACCGGCACCATGCAGCTCACCGAGCCGCAGGCCGGCTCCGACGTCGGCGCGCTGCGCAGCCGCGCCGAGCGCGCCGGCGACGGCAGCTACCGCCTCACCGGCTCCAAGATCTTCATCACCTATGGCGACCACGATATGACCGACAACATCGTGCATTTCGTACTCGCCCGGCTGCCCGACGGGCCCGCCGGCACCAGGGGCATCTCGCTGTTCCTGGTTCCGAAATTCCTGGTCAACGCCGACGGCTCGCTCGGCGCGCGCAACGACATCTACGCCTCGAGCGTCGAGCACAAGCTCGGCATGCACGCCTCCCCCACCTGCACCATGACCATGGGCGACAAGGGCGGCGCCATCGGCTACCTGATCGGCGAGGAAAATCGCGGCATGGCCTGCATGTTCACCATGATGAACCAGGCCCGCCTCGGCGTCGGGCTCGAGGGCGTCGGCATCGCCGACCGCGCCTACCAGCAGGCGCTGGCGTTCTCCCACGAGCGCCGCCAGGGCAAGGCGGTCGGCCAGAAGGGCGAGGGCATGGACCCGATCTTCGCCCATCCCGACGTGCGGCGCATGCTGCTGCAGATGCGCGCGCTGACCGCGGCGGCGCGCACCATCTGCTATTCGACGGCGGTAGCCATCGACGTCTCGCACCGCGCCACCGACCCCGCGGTACGCACTGCGGCCACCGCCCGCGCCGCGCTCTTGACGCCGATCGCGAAGGCGTTCTCCACCGATATCGGCAACGAGGTGGCCTCGCTCGGCGTGCAGATCCACGGCGGCATGGGCTTCATCGAGGAGACCGGCGCCGCGCAGCACTTCCGCGACGCCCGCATCACCCCCATCTATGAAGGCACCAACGGCATCCAGTCCATCGACCTGGTGACGCGCAAGCTCGCCGCGCAGGGCGGCGCCTCGGTGTTCGCGCTGCTCGACGAACTGGCAAACACCGTGGCCGAAGTCGAGCAGTCCAACGATCCCACGTTCGGCACCGCCGCGCCCAAGCTGCGCGCGGCGCTGGGCTCGCTGGAGCGCGCCAGCCGCTGGCTGCTGCAGCGGCTGGCGTCGGCGCCGAACGACGCGCTGGCCGGCGCGACGCCGTATCTGCGGCTGTTCGGCTCGACGCTTGGCGGCTGCCTGCTGGCCCGCGAGGCGCTGGCGGCGCGCGGCGCCGGACACGACAAGCGCCATGCGCTGCTGGCGCGGTTCTTCGCCGAGAACGTCACCGTTCAGGCCGGCGCGCTCGAACACATGGTGACCGACAGCGCCGAGGCCGTGAACGATGCCGAGACCGTGCTCGTGTGATGAATTTGACATTCGTCGCGCGATCGCCGGTGACGACGCCACCACGCGACGTCGTGCACAAGAGTAACACGCACAAGAACAAAAAGACCGGAAGGTAACGCGTCCATGACGACACTGCTCTTCACGCATTCCGCCTGCCTGTCCCACGTCATGCACGAAGGGCATCCGGAATGCCCGGAACGCCTGCTGGCGGTCCAGGAGGTGCTGGCGCGACCGTCATTCGATGCGCTGAGGCGCCGCGAGGCGCCGACCGGACGGCTCGACGACGTCACGCTGTGCCACAGCGACTACTACGTCAACGAGCTGCAGCACATCGCGCCGGCCGAGGGCCTCGCCTTCATCGACGGCGACACCGCGATGTCGCCCGGCACCTGGGAGGCGGTGATGCGCGCGGTCGGCGGCGCCACAGCTGCGGTCGACGCGGTGCTGGGCGGCGAGGCCGCCAATGCCTTCGTCGCCACCCGTCCGCCCGGGCACCACGCCGAGGTCGCCAAGCCGATGGGCTTCTGCTTTTTCGACAACGCCGCGATCGCGGCCCGCTATGCCCAGCGCAAGCACGGCCTCGCCCGCACCGCGGTGGTGGATTTCGACGTGCATCACGGCAACGGCACGCAGGACATCTTCTGGTCCGATGCAAGCGTGATGTACTGCTCGACGCACGAAATGCCGCTGTTTCCGGGGACCGGGGCGTTTTCCGAACGCGGCGAGCACAACACCATCGTCAACGCGCCGCTGCGCGCCGGCGACGGCAGCGAGCGCTTTCGCGAGGCGTTCGAGGCCCTGATCCTGCCGCGGCTGAAGGCGTTCGCGCCGGAGCTGATCGTGATCTCCGCCGGGTTCGACGCGCACTGGCGCGATCCGCTGGCCAACATCCAGCTGCAGGAGACCGACTATACGTGGGTCACGCAGAAGCTGATGGACCTCGCCAACACCACCGCCTCGGGCCGAATTGTATCCATGCTCGAAGGAGGATATGATTTGCAGGGCCTCGGAGATTCCGTGGCCGCCCATGTCACGGCATTGATGGGAGCCTGACGGCGGCATCTCCTCACGACTGATCTGGACAATCGAAAAGCCGGAGCGAATGCTGCGGCCCCGGGGACGACGATATGGCCGAGAATATCAATACGGACGTCAAGCGGCTGAGTTTCGAGCGCGCCATCGAGGAGCTCGAAACCATCGTGCGGCGGCTGGAAGAAGGCAAGGTGCCGCTGGAAGAGTCGGTCGCCATCTATGAGCGCGGCGAAGCGCTGAAGCGGCGCTGCGACGAACTGTTGCGCCAGGCCGAAGCCCGGGTCGAAAAGATCACCACCGACTCCTCCGGCCAGGTGACGGGGACCGAGCCGCTCGACGTGCAATAGCCGCGGTTGCATCTTCGGCCGCTGCACGCGGCCGCTAACCCCCGGCGCCCAATCGTGTTTTTGACAAGATTTTGAACCAGCTACGCGGCCTGACCGACCTAGAAGGTGGCCACGGTGGAACCCAAATTGGGCTTTCGACGCATTGGCTTGCCGCAAATATTGGTGTAAGCGACGGGGTCATTTCGCATTTCCAGGATTGTTCACGCGCCTGAAGGCGGTCATGGAAGCCCACTTCGCGACCCCTGCAGCGACAAGCGTCACACGCGGCTGAACCTCGCGGACTTTTGGCCGTTGAATGACGGCGCTTGCGGATGGACGTGGGCCGCAAAACCGAAGGATGATCAGATTTGTCAGTCTCCAGCCAAACCCCCCTCCTCGACACCATCCCGACCCCCGACAAGTTGCGGCGCCTGAAGCCCGAGCAACTGCGTCAGGTCGCCGACGAGCTGCGCCAGGAAACCATCAGCGCGGTCTCGGTGACGGGCGGGCATCTCGGCGCGGGTCTCGGCGTGGTCGAACTCACCGTCGCCCTGCATTACGTCTTCAACACGCCGCAGGACCGCGTGATCTGGGACGTCGGCCACCAGGCCTATCCCCACAAGATCCTCACCGGACGGCGCGACCGCATCCGCACGCTGCGCACCGGCGGCGGGCTCTCCGGCTTCACCAAGCGCACCGAGAGCGAATACGATCCGTTCGGCGCCGCGCATTCCTCGACCTCGATCTCCGCCGGGCTCGGCATGGCGGTGGCGCGCGACCTCAACGGCGGCAAGAACAACGTCGTCGCGGTGATCGGCGACGGCTCGATGTCGGCGGGCATGGCCTACGAGGCGATGAACAACGCCGGCGCGATGAATTCGCGCCTCATCGTCATCCTCAACGACAATGAGATGTCGATCGCGCCGCCGGTCGGCGCGATGTCGGCGTATCTCGCCCGGCTGCTGTCCGGCCACACCTACCAGTCGATCCGCGAGATCGCCAAGAGCATCGCCCACCGGCTGCCGAAATTCTTCGAGGACCGCGCCATGCGTGCTGAGGAATATGCCCGCGGCATGGTGACCGGCGGCACGCTGTTCGAGGAGCTCGGCTTCTTCTATGTCGGCCCGATCGACGGCCACAATCTCGACCACCTGCTGCCGGTGCTGACCAACGTCCGTGACGCCAAGAACGGGCCGATCCTGGTCCACGTCATCACCAAGAAGGGCAAGGGCTATCCGCCGGCGGAGGCGTCCGCCGACAAGTACCACGGCGTGGTCAAGTTCGACGTCGCCACCGGAACGCAGGCCAAGGCCAAGTCCAACGCGCCGGCCTACACCTCGGTGTTCGGCAACAGCCTGATCAAGGAAGCGCAGAAGGACGAGAAGATCGTCGGCATCACCGCCGCGATGCCGGGCGGCACCGGCATCGACATGTTCGGCAAGGCGTTTCCCGAGCGCACCTTCGACGTCGGCATCGCCGAGCAGCACGCCGTCACCTTCGCCGCGGGACTGGCCACCGAAGGCTACAAGCCGTTCTGCGCGATCTATTCGACGTTCCTGCAGCGCGGCTACGACCAGGTCGTGCACGACGTGGCGATCCAGCGGCTGCCGGTGCGCTTCGCCATCGACCGCGCCGGTCTGGTCGGCGCCGACGGCTCGACCCATGCCGGCTCGTTCGACAACGCCTATCTGGGCTGCCTGCCCGGCTTCGTGATCATGGCGGCGGCGGACGAGGCCGAGCTGGTGCACATGGTCGCCACCCAGGTCGCCATCAACGACGCCCCGAGCGCGCTGCGCTACCCGCGCGGCGAAGGCCGTGGCGTCGAGATGCCGGAAGTCGGCGTGCCGCTACCGATCGGCAAGGGCCGCGTGCTGCGCGAGGGCAGCAAGGTGGCGCTGCTGTCGTTCGGCACCCGGCTCGGCGAATGCCTGAAGGCGGCGGAAGAGCTCGACGCCCACGGCCTGCCGGCGACGGTGGCCGACGCGCGCTTCATGAAGCCGCTCGACATCGAGCTGGTGCTGCAGCTCGCCCGCGATCACGAGGTGCTGATCACCATCGAGGAAGGCTCGATCGGCGGCTTCGGCTCGCATGTGCTGCAGGCGCTGGCCGACCACGGCGCGCTCGACAACGGCCTGCGCGTGCGCGCGATGGTGCTGCCCGACGTGTTCATGGACCACGACACGCCGGCGACGATGTACGCCAAGGCCGGCCTCGACGCCAAGGCCATCGTCGCCAAGGCATTCGAGGCGCTCGGCATGGAAGCCAAGGCCAAAGCGCCCAAGCTGGCCTGAGCCGATGCCGGATCGGCAGCGCGCCGACCTGTTGCTGGTGGCGCGCGGCCTGTTCGAGAGCCGGGCGCGGGCGCAGGCGGCGATCGCCGCCGGCCTCGTCACCGCCGACGGCCGCGCGGTGGCGCGGTCGTCCGACATGATCGCGCGCGCGGCCGAGCTTGTCGCCACGCCGGCGCACCCCTGGGTCTCGCGCGGCGGCGTCAAGCTCGAAGGCGCGCTCGAGCACCATCCGCTCGAGATCGCGGAGCGCGTCTGCCTCGACGTCGGCGCCTCGACCGGCGGCTTCACCGAGGTGCTGCTGACGCGCGGCGCGCGGCTGGTCTACGCCGTCGACGTCGGACACGACCAGCTGCACGCGCGGCTGCACGGCCATCCGCGGCTGAAGTCATTCGAAGGCACCGACATTCGCGCGCTCACCGCCGCGCAGCTTCCCGAGCCGCCGGACCTGGTGGTGATCGACGCCAGCTTCATTTCCCTGAAGCTGGTGCTGCCCGCCGCGCTCAAGCTGGCGGCGCGGCCGACCGACATCCTGGCGCTGATCAAGCCGCAGTTCGAGGCGGAGCGCCGGCATGCGAAGAAGGGAATCATTCGCGATCCGGCGGTGCACGACGCGGTGTGCGACGACATCGTCGCCTTCGTCCGATCGCTGGGCTGTCGCGACGTCGCGGTGTTTGCCTCGCCGATCGCCGGCGGCGACGGCAATCTCGAATTCTTCGTGGCCGCCCGCCTGGACCTTGGCAACCAAGACCGGACAACGTGACCGAGCAGCTGACCATCGACCATGTCGGCCACCGCGGCGACGGCGTCGCCAGCGCCGACGGCCATCCGATCTACGTACCCTGTGCGCTGCCCGGCGAACGGGTGACGGTCGCGCCCGTGCCCGGCCATCCCGATCGCCGTCGGCTGGTTGCCGTCGAGCGCGCCAGCCCCGATCGCGTGGCGCCGTTCTGCGCGCATTTCGGCGCCTGCGGCGGCTGCGCGATCCAGCATTGGCGCGCGTCCGCCTATCTCGGCTGGAAGCGCCAGCTCGTGGCCGATGCGCTCAATCAGGCCGGCGTCGCCGCCGCCGTCGGCGACATCATCGACGCCCATGGCACCGGGCGGCGGCGGATCGTGGCGCATGCGCGACGCGGCGCCGGCGCGACGCTCGAGGTTGGCTTCGCCGCGGCGGGCAGCCACGACATCGTGCCGATCGATCGATGCCCGATCCTCGACCCGGCGCTGGAGCGCGGCTTCGACGTCGCGCGCGCGCTGGCGCAGGCGCTGAATTCCACCGGCAAGCCGCTCGACATCCAGCTCACCGCCACCGCCAACGGTCTCGACGTCGACGTCCGCGGCTCGGGGCCGCTGGCCGCCGCGACGCTGGCCGAGGTGTCGCGGCTGGCGAGCCGCCACGGCATCGCGCGGCTGACGCGCCACGGCGAGCTGGTGATGATGCACCGCGCGCCGGTGCTGCGGATCGGGCCGGCCGACGTCACGCTGCCGCCGGGCTCGTTCCTGCAGGCGACCCAAGCCGGCGAAGACGCGCTGGCCGCGCTGGTGCTGGGCCATTGCGGCCGCGCCAGGCAGGTCGCCGACCTGTTCTGCGGCGTCGGCCCGTTTTCGCTGCGGCTGGCGCAGCGCGCCCGCGTCATCGCCGCCGATACCGACACCGGCGCGGTGTCGGCGCTGCAAAAGGCCGCGCTTTCGACGCCGGGGCTGAAGCCGGTGGCCGCCACGGTGCGCGACCTGTTCCGCCGGCCGCTGCTGCCGTCGGAGCTGCGCGACGTCGACGCCGTGGTATTCGATCCGCCGCGGCAGGGCGCGCAGGCGCAGGCGACCCAGCTTGCTGCGGCTAAGGTTGCGGTGATCGTGGCGGTGTCCTGCAACGCGGCGACGTTCGCCCGCGACGCGGCGATCCTGATCGCCGGCGGCTACCGCTGCGAGCAGGTCACGCCGGTCGACCAGTTCAGGCACAGCGCCCATGTCGAGCTGGTGGCTTGCTTCCGGCGGTAAGGTCATCTCCGCTTCAATTTGATCGTCATGCCCGCGCTTGTCGCGGGCATCCACGTCTTTGCAGCTTCTCGCGGAGAAAGACGTGGATGGCCGGGAGACCTTAGTCCTCGCGATCCGTCAGAGACGGATCGCGCTGCCCGGCCATGACGACAGAAAGGGTCATCCGCGCGGATCGTTGGCTCGCACCTCAGACGGAGTCGGCTCAACTCTCCCCCCTACCGTCCCCAGCGGTCCTGCCACAGCTGCTCGCCGATCAGGCACGAGACCCGCGGCGATCGCGTTGCCGCGGGCACTACCGGCGCATCGGGGGTCCGTCCGGCCATCTCGAGCACCAGCTTGGTGCGGATCGCCTCCTTGAATTTCTCGCGGGTCTTGATCGGCACCACGAACGCGCCGGCGCCGCCGATGACGCAGTCCTCGTAGTAGAAATCCAGGTCCTCGATATCCATCGTCGCGGGCGTCGGCGCCTTCACCATGATCGGCAGGCCGTTGATGGTAATGCCCTTGGTGAGCGCCGCGTCGCGCGCGACCGTCACCGGTCCGCCGTTGTTGTTGGGGCCGTCGCCGGAGATGTCGATCACCCGGCGCAGCCCGTGATAGCCGCTGAGGTCGAACAGCGGCACCGCGAAATCGATGGCCCCGGATATCGAGGTGCGCGAGGCGCGGCGAACCGGCGTCTGCAGGATTTCTGCGGCAACCGCGTCGGCGGACTCGGGGCCGTCGATCAGGCGCCACGGAATGATGATCTTCTGGTCGGACGAGGCCGCCCATTCGAAATAGGTGATCGCGATCCTGCCGTGCGGACCGCCCTTCAGCGCCTGCAGGAATTCCCGCGAGGTGATCGCCCCCGCGTAGCCCTCCCGCTGCAGCGCGAGTTCATCCATGTCCATCGAGTAGGAGACGTCGACCGCCAGGACCAGTTCGACGTCGACCGCGTGCGCATCGTCTTCCGGCGCCGCCGCGACGCGCGCGGAGGGCGCCGCCGCGCGCAGATGATCGGGGCTGACGACCGCACCCGCAGCCAACGCAACCGCGAGGCCGATCGCCAGCAGGATGGGACCGCGCAATGGAACCTACCGTCTCCCAGCGTGGGGAATCCTCGCACGGGAAGCTGCGCGCGACCAGCCCCGGACGATCGACGCCGGCACGCGCACCGGTCATTCGCAAATTCCTGCAACCTGGGAGCGGCAATCTCCCGCGTACTGAGCTGGAATTTACGGACAATTCACCATTTCGCCTCAACGTATAGGAATACCGTATACCAAAATACCTCCGTCAGCTTCCTGACGGAGGTGGGGGGCCTGCCCCGGGGACACAGCATGACATTTTCGGGGATCTCGATCCGAAACCGATCGATCCGGGCCAGGATCATTGCCATCATCGGCTGCCTGATTTCGGCGATGGTCCTGATGGGACTGTTCTCCTTCGTGCAGATGACGGCGATCAACCGCGCCGCCCAGGAGATCCAGGCCCGCTGGCTGCCGGCGGTCCGCCTGCTCGGCGAGTTGCGCGCCCAGTCGGCGCGCTACCGCGCGATCCTGCGCGACGACCTGCTGCTCACCGATCCCAAGGCGAGGGCCAACGTCGACAAGCTGCTCGCCGAACGCATCAGGATTTTCGACAAGGCGGCGGCGCAGTATCAGGCGATGGTCAAATCGCCCGACGAAAACGCACTGGTGGACGACGTCGTCAGGCTCTGGCGCGACTATTGCCGCGCCGCCACCGAGGTCATCGCGCTCTCCAACAAGGGCGACTTCAAGCAGGCGATCGCCGTCAACGTCGAACAGGCGACGCCGCCGGGGCGCGCCATGGACGCGGCGCTCTCCAAGCTCGTGACGCTGAACGACGACGGTGCCGAGATCGCGGGAGCCCGGGCCAACGCTGTGTTCACCATGGCGACCCGCGTGCTGCTGGGCGTGCTGCTGGCGGCCATCGCGCTCAGCCTGGGCGCGGCCGTCTACCTGGTCCGCAGCATCGCGCAGGGCATCAATTCGGTGATCAGGCCGATGCAGTCGCTCGCCGAGGGCGACTTCACGGTCGCGATCCCGCACCAGGGCGAGCCGACCGAGATCGGCCAGATCGCCGACAAGGTCCAGGTCTTCAAGGACGCGCTGATCGCCAAGCAGGCGTCCGACGCGGCCGCCGCGGACCACGCCGCGCATGCGCTGCAACGGGCGCAAAAGCTGGAGCAGATCACCGCCAGCTTCGAAACCATGATCGGAGGCATGGTCCAGGCGCTGTCGTCGGCTTCGGTCGAACTCGAAGCCTCCGCCGGAACCATGCAGCAGACCTCCGGCGCCGCGCAGCAGCTCTCCAGCTCGGCGGCGTCGGCGTCGCTGCAAGTCTCGGAGAACGTGCAAACCGCGGCCGGCGCGACCGAGGAGATTTCGTCGTCGGTCAGGGAAGTCACCCGCCGGGTCGAGGAGGCCAGCCGGGTGGCGAACGACGCGGTCCGGCAGGCGCAGCAGACCGATGCCAGCATCGGCGAATTGTCGCAGGCCGCAGGCCGGATCGGCGACGTCGTCAAGCTGATCACCGCGGTGGCCGAGCAGACCAACCTGCTGGCGCTCAATGCCACCATCGAAGCCGCCCGCGCCGGCGATGCCGGCCGCGGCTTTGCGGTGGTGGCGGCCGAGGTCAAGAACCTCGCCTCGCAGACCGCGAAGGCGACCGAGGAAATCGTGTCGCAGATCAACGGCATCCAGTCGATCACGCAGCTGTCGGTCGGAAACATCAAGGAGATCGGCAAGACCATCGCGACGATCTCGGAAATTTCGTCGGCGGTCGCGGCCGCCGTCGAGGAGCAGGGCGCGGCGACGCAGGAAATCGCGCGCAACGTGCAGAATTCGGCGCGGCTCAGCATGCAGGTCGCCAAGGACGTCGGTGAGGTCAGCCGCGGCACCGGTGAAACCGGCGCGGCGTCCGGCGAGGTGCTGTCGGCGGCGAAGTCGCTGGCGGTGGAAAGCACCCGGCTGAAGACCGAAGTCGACAGGTTCCTCGCGCAAGTCCGCGCCGCCTGACGCGGCGTGGCGCGGCGCGGCGCGCGGCTCAAAGTCTTCTCAAAATGCAGCTACTAGAACCAAGCCCTCTTGAGTGCACTCGTCATGCGCGGGCT
>JBKQQE010000374.1:0-6965 GCA_052326245.1 Xanthobacteraceae bacterium
GCCGATCTCGATCAGGCGCGTAAGGCCTGACGAGCCAGCTCCGGGCCGCCGCCGATCCTGTGACGGGCGGCCCGGCGCGCGATTTTCAGCCGCGCTGGCCCACCAAGCCAAGTGCGGCCTGATTGACGGAAGACTGGGCGCCCGCAAGCCGCTCGGTCTGCAGCAGCGCCAGCGTCAGCACCACGATCGCGACGCCCTGATGGGCGAGCGCCAGGCCGATCGGCACCATCTGCAGCAGCGTGAGAATGCCGAGCACCGCCTGCACGGTCACCGCGCCGGCAAGCCAGGCCGCGCCCCTGCTCACGGCCGGATCGAGGCGCAAGCGGAGCGCATCGATCGCGTGCAGGACGGCAATGACCCAGATCGCGTAGGCGAACATGCGGTGGCAGAATTGCACCATCAGCATGTTGTCGAAGAAGTTGCGCCACCAGGGCTGTTCGAAGAAAAGCCGTGCCGCGGTCGGCACCAGGGCGCCGTCGATCGAAGGCCAGGTGTTGTAGACGCGGCCGGCGCGCAGACCGGCGACCAGCGCGCCGAAATAGATCTGCACGGAAATCAAGAGCAGCGCGATCGAGCTCGTCCAGGTCAGGCGCGCCGGCGCCGGCTGCGAAAGCGGAGGCTGCAGCCGGCGCAGCGTCCACACGATCGCAGCGAAGATCCCGAGCGCGAGGATCAGATGCGTCGCCAGCCGGTAGTGCGACACTTCGATCCGGTCGGCTAGTCCCGACGCCACCATCCACCAGCCCACCGCGCCCTGCAGCGCGCCAAGGGCAAAGATGCCCCAGAGCCTGCGCTTGAGATCGCGCGACAGCCAGCCGCGTGCAAGAAACCACAGGAACGGCAGCAGATAGACCATGCCGATCACCCGGCCGAGCAGCCGATGGCTCCATTCCCACCAGAAGATCGCCTTGAACTCCCCGAGGCTCATGCCACGGTTGAGTTCGCGGTATTGCGGGATCGTCTTGTAGGCCTCGAACGCATTGGTCCACGCGTCCTGCGTCAGCGGCGGAAGCGTGCCGGTCACCGGCTTCCACTCGACGATGGAGAGGCCGGACTCGGTCAGCCGTGTCGCGCCGCCGACCAGCACCATTGCGGCGATCAGCGCCGCCACGGCCATCAGCCAGAGCCGAACGACACGCAGGCGCGCGGTAGAATCGACGGGATCGGTCATTGCGGGTCGCACCTTGATTGCCGAGGTGTTGACGTTATATTCGCCCGGCCCGTTCTCGAAAAGCGCTCTGCGGCACAAATCCCGCTAGTGGAGTGGATTTGACATTCGCTACCCACCCAGCCGCGGGCTCGCGAGCGAATGTCAAATCCAAAGCTCCACTAGCCACTTTAACTTAGCTAGTGGTCCTTTGATTCCAATATTTGCAAAGAGCCTGCCGAAATGGGATGCAAATATTGGAATCGGACCACTAGTACCCGGTTTCCGAAGTTCGCGAGTCGCTTGCCACATGAAGATCCGCCAACGAAAATTGCTTGGAACCGTGCTGCTGCTGTTGCTGGTGGTGGTGTGGTCGCTGCTGGCGATGGCGCTGGCGCAGGCGCCCTGGATCGCCGCGTCGAAACTCATTCAGTTCGCCTACTACGTGACCGCGGGACTGGGATGGGTGTTGCCGGCCATGCCGCTGATCAGCTGGATGTCACGCCCGGACCGCGAACAGCCGGAGCAGCCCTGACGATCCGGCGCGGCAGGTGGCGGCATGGCATGCTAGGCGCGCTTGACAGCCCCCTCACCCAGCATGCCCGAGGTCAGCACCCGCAGCGTGCGCAGGGATCGCCAGCGTCCATCCCAGGAAATGCGCGGCAAGGCATAGGGAGCGCCCGCATCATGCGCTCGCACCACGCGGGCCTGCGCCAGCGCGGCGCTGGCGAAGCCGGCCTCCTGTGCCAGCGAGATCTCCCGGCGACCGACCGATCGCGGGTCGCCGAACGGATAGGCGAAGTGCTTCACCGCGCGGTCCAGCGCGGCTTCGACCACCTGGCGCCCCATTTTCATTTCCCGCAGCGCGGCGGACGACGTCAGCGTCGTCAGCACCGGGTAGCTGACGGTGGCGCTTCCAATCTCGACGAGCGGATCGCGGGCCAATGCGCGGATATCGGGCCATTGCATCGCAGCGCCACGCGACAGCCTGGTCAGGTCGACCGAGTAGCGGCGGCATAGATCCTGGACCACGTGCGCGAGATCCGATGGCGCCAGCGTCCGCATCCATCCTTCGAGGAACAGATACAGCTCGTATTTCTGCCGGGTTCTGGCGATCTCGAAATGGCGCTCGGCGCGCTCGACCACCAGGCTGATGCGGTCGTGCCGGAGAATGACCTGCTCCAGCGCCAGCCACCAGATCGGCGCGATACCGTCGACGAACCCCGTTGGCACAAAGATCGTATACGGCACCTCGTGGCGGACCAGCACCGGACTGGCGTGGGTGGCGACATCCCGGTAGGCGCCGTCGAACGTCAGGGCCACGAAGCGGCGCCCGCCCGCGCCCGGTTCCATCGCGCGCCGGACCGCCTCGTCAAGCGGCACGACCTCGAACTTCCAGCGCCGCAGCGCCGAACACAGCCGATCGAGCCGCTCCGGCGTAATCTCGCCGGACCGCAAGGGCTGGAAGGCGTCGCGCCGTGCCGGGCGGATCCGCTGAAACCGGAGAATCGCGCCGATTCCGCCCCGGCGCGCCGCCAGAATACGAGCGGCTCCGCTGAAATAGGCGAGCGAAACCGCCATCTTCCTGAGCGTGCGGTTGGATGCCACCCAGCCCTCCGTTTCGCGGCGCCACGGCCGCGCCAGCATCCTCATTACCCTTTGTTGACATTTCTTTGCAAAGGTCGCGCGCAACTTGGAATGACGTCGACAGGATGCGAATCCCGCATGACAATGACAGCCGTGATGGGAAAAAGCGCAGCGCCGACCGATGTGGCCTCTCAGGTCATTGCCCGGATCGAGGTGTTCGACCGGCTCGCCGACGCCGAGGCGGTGTGGCGCGGCATGGAAACCCCCGACCATCGCTTCACCCCGTTTCAGCGCTTCGATTTCGTCTCGGCCTGGCAAACCCATGTCGGGCAGCGCGAAGACATTCGTCCGTTTGTCGTCGTCGCCTACGATGCCGGGCGTCGCCCGGTCATGCTGCTCCCGCTCGGCGTCAAGAGCGAGAACGGCGCCCAGGTCGCGAGCTTCTTCGGCGGCAAGCATTCGACCTTCAACATGCCTCTGCTGGCACTGGATTTCGCCGTCGCCGCGTCTAGGCCGGACCTCGAAACCGTGCTGGATCTGCTGCGCGCGCGGCCGGACAAGCCCGACCTGATGGCGCTTTCCCGCCAACCGATGCGGTGGGTCGATATCGCCAACCCGTTCGCGCTGCTGCCGATGCAGCCCTCGGTCAACGTTTGTCCGCTGCTGACACTGGCGGCGCAGTCGGCGCCGGCCGACCGCATCAGCAACTCGTTTCGCCGCCGCCTCAAAGGCAAGGAACGCAAACTACAGTCGCTCGCCGGCTACCGCTATCTGGTCGCCGAAAGCGACGCCGAAATCAGACACGTGCTCGACGCCTTCTTCGCCATCAAGCCGCTGCGGATGGCCGCAGCGAAGCTTCCGGACGTGTTCGCCGATCCCGGCATCCGCGAATTCATCTTCCAGGCCTGCCTGGCCCGGCGGCCCGACGGGGGGCGTGCGATCGAGATCCACGCGCTGCAATGCGACGAGGAAGTGATCGCCATTTTCGCCGGCGTGGCCGACGGACACCGTTTTTCGATGATGTTCAACACCTATACCATGTCGGAGCACGCCAAGTTCAGCCCCGGCCTCATCCTGTTGCGCAACATCATCGACAGCTATGCCGAGCACAGCTATTCGGCGATCGATCTCGGAATCGGCTCCGACGACTACAAGCGGCTGTTCTGCAAGGACGACGAACCGATCTTCGACAGCTTTCTTCCCTTGACGATCAGGGGAAGCCTCGCCGCGCTGGGACTGTCGTCGCTCACTCACGCCAAGCGCTTCGTCAAGCGCAGTCCCGCTCTCGCCCAGATGGCGCAGGCGTTGCGGGGCGCTCTGCAAGGCTGACGGTCAACGAAGATCTCGCCCTCTCTCCGTTCCGACATCATCGCATATGCTGTGACCTTGGCCTGAGCGCCAAGATGATTACGCCGCGGCGACCATCGGCCCGTGGTCGGCGCCGAGCGGATCGGCTGGCCCGCTCAGCATGGTGACGCCCACGAAGCCGGTGGCGCGCAGCTGCACACTCATGAGATCGCGGGCTTCCGCGCTCATGGCGGGATCGGGAATGACGACCGCATGCGCCTTCGACGACAGCAGCGCCGCCGGCAAATCGGCGGCGGTTCCCGCGTCCAGCACGACGTGGTCGTAAGTCTGCAGCAGCGCCTCGATGGCGAGCGAGAGCCGCGGCGACTGCAGCACCGACCGATCCTTGGACGCGCGCCCCGCCCCCACCAGGTGAACCTGCGAGAGCCGGTCCTTGGAAATGATCTGCCCGAATGTCGCCGAACCGAGGATCAGGTCAGAGAGCCCGGGCGCCATCGGGTCGTTCGACACCGCGCCCAGGGTCGGCGACGAGATCGACAGTTCGACCAGCACGACCTTGGCGCCACGCGCCAGAAGACGGGCGAGCGTCAGCGCCGTCAACGTCACCGACTCGTTCTGGCCGACGCCGATCAGGGTGATCTTGCGGCCGGCCTCGCCGGCGTCGCGCAGGTCGTGGGCGAGCACCTCGATCTCGGTAACGGGCGCCGCCAGAGCGGGATGCCAGGCGGGTGGCGCCGCCGGAGCCGGGCGTGGTGGCGACACGGCCGCGGGAGCGCTCGCGCTGACGGCCACCGGCGCGGTCGGCGGCGCGACCACGAACCGAGCCACCGGGATTCGCGCAACCATGTGCGGCGCGGTGATGCGCAGCAGTTCTGCCCCGGCGATAAAGCCCGACGACACCATCAGGGTGGCGAGCGTGGCGATCAGGACGATCGGCATCTTTTTCGGAAAGGCCGGCGCGTTGGTGACGATCGCCCGCGAGATGATGCGCGCGTCCGAGGGCACGGTATCGATCGACTCGCGGGCGCTGGCTTCGCGGTATTTGGCGAGATAGGATTCCAGCAAATCGCGTTGCGCCTTGGCTTCGCGCTCGAGCGCCCGCAGCTGAACATCCTGGCCGTTGTTGGACGTCGCCTGACGCTTCATCTGATCCAGGCTGGCGGTGAGGCTCTCCACCCGCGCGCCCGAAATGCGCGCGTCGTTCTCGAGCGAGCGCGAGATCTTGCTGGCTTCGTCGCGGAGCTGGCGGTCGAGATCGAGAATCTGTGCCTTCAGTTCCTTGATCCGCGGATGGCCGCTCAGCAAGGTCGACGACTGCTCGGCGAGCTGGCCCTGCAGGGTGATGCGCTGCTCGGTGAGCCGGCGGACCAGTTCCGAGTTCAGAACCTCGGAGGCCTCGATCGGCTTGCCGCTCTGCAGCATTTCACGGATCAGCCTTGCCTTCGATTCGGCGTCGGACTTCTGCGCCCGTGCATTGGTCAGCTGGGTGTTGACTTCGCCGAGCTGCTGGTTCGACAGCGTCGTGTTGTTGGTGCCGACGAACAGGCTGCTCTTCGAGCGGAAATCCTCGACCCGCGATTCCGCGTCGGCGACCTTCTTGCGAAGGCTGTCGATCTCGCCGGAGAGCCACTGCCCGGCCGAATGGGCCTGATCCTGCTTTGCCGATTGCTGCAGCACCAGATAGCCCTCGGCGATCGAATTGGCGACACGCGCCGCCAGTTCGGGATCCTGCGACTGGAACTCGATGGCGATGACGCGCGACTTGTCGATGGCGTAGGCCGCGAGCCGGTCGTAATAGGCGTCGAGCACACGCTCTTCCGGCGTCAGCCTGAAGGGATCGCGACCGATGCCGAGCAGCGCCAGCAAGGATCTCAGCGGCGACACGCCGCGCAGGACCGGATCGAACTCCGGCCGCTCGGCAAGCTTGTTCTTGGCGATCACATCGCGTGCAAGATCGCGCGACAGCACCAGTTGCACCTGGCTGGTGACCGCCTCGGGGTCGAGCGACGCGCGCTCCTCGGCGCGATCCGCGTTGGGACGCAGGAAGATGTTCTCCCGGCCATCGATCAGAATGCGGGCTTCGGACTTGTAGCGCGGCGTCACCAGGTTGACCGCCGCGATGGCGAGCACCGCCGCTGCGAGCGTCGGCACCAGCACCCAGCTCTTGCGGCGCCGCAGCGCGTCACCGATCGCCCTCAGATCGAGCGAGCCCGGCTCGGCGATCATGCTTGGCTCGGCCGGATCTTCATCGGCGCCGAATTGCTGGCTTGGCGGATCGAACCGAGGTTCCAGAGCGTCCGGCACGGGGGGCCCAGAGAGCGGAGCCGCGGCAGCGGATGCCGAACTGTTTCCCGGACGACGCCAGAACGCCAAACGCATGGCCCACTCCTTACATTCCCCATACCGGCGGGGACTCAACTGGGATGGCGCGATTACAGTCCATTAAGGTTGCTGCGGCGTTAATCCGGCTTCTCGCCCCGCCTGATTTAACCTCCCGCGCCGCGCGGTCATTTTTTATTAACCATCAAAGCCGTTAATCAGGCAGTTGTTTTCCAGATGGATTCCGTTATGCGGGCCGCCCGCGCCATTCGATTTGGCCTCTCCGCCCTGCTGCTCGCGCTGGCGTTGTCGGGCTGCGTCACGCTGCCGCCGCCGGTGGCGGCTATCGATGCGCCGATGGCGGCGCGGGCCGATCTCGATCAGCGCGCCTATGGCAGCGCGGTCGCCTCCGCCCAGGCCGCGGTGCCGCAGGCTTCCGTGACCCCGGCGGCCTATGCCAGCGACCCGCCCTACCGGCTCGATGCCGGCGATCGGCTGCGCATCGTCGTGTTCGGCCAGGAAGGCCTCACCAATTCCTACGCGGTGGATGCCGGCGGCGCCGTCACCATGCCGCTGATCGGCGCGGTGCATGCCCGCGGCCTCA
>JBKQQE010000375.1:0-11374 GCA_052326245.1 Xanthobacteraceae bacterium
GTGGGGCGTCAGCCCCAGGAAATCTCCAGGCAGTGCAAAGCCCACGATCTGCCTGCGACCATCAGGCAGCAACTTGTAGAGGCGCGCGACGCCTTCGTTCAGATTGTAGACCGAACTTACCAGCTCATCCTGCAGGAACAGGGTCTCCTTGGCGGCGAGGTGAATATGGTGCGACAGGCGCTCAATTCCCCGCAGCTCGCTCTGATCAAGCGCGGCGCACAGGCTGAACGAGCGGACACTGCATGCCGTGCATTGATGGGCACATGGGGCCGACGGGAATACGAGGCTATCCATTCACCGCTCCACCTATTGCCAAGATCATATCTCCGTACGGATGACTCGCGCCCCCAGAAGCGTCGAAATCATTGTAAAGGAGCCTCCCGGTGCCAGTTGACTCAGATCAATATCCCGGCGGGACAGCCAAGTATTTAAGACTAAAGTGCTTATCGTGGCGTGATTTAGCGCGAGGCCGGATTGGGGTTGCCATGTGGAAGGGCGCAATATGCCAGCTCCTGATGATGACCATCATGGTATCGTCGGCGATGGCGGCCTCCCCCAGCGAATTGCGGGGCCGAACCTTCGCCGCGACCAATTGCGCCCGCTGCCATTCGATTGATCGGGTCGGCCCGAGCCCGCTCGCGGTGGCGCCACCATTCCGCGAACTGCATCGCCGCTACCCGATCGAGACCCTGTCCGAGGCGTTCGCCGAGGGCATCTATACCGGCCACCCTACCATGCCGGCGTTTCAGCTCGATCCCGACCAGATCAACGACCTGCTCTCGTTCCTGAAGAGCCTCGAACACTAGTGTGGTGGATTTGACATTCGCTTCAGTATTGCTGCGAACTCTCCAAGCGAATATCAAATCCAAAACCACACTAGAATCTTATAGTTGCTAGTGTCCCTATGGTTCTAACATTCGCGCAAGAGCCCGTCGCAAAGTGATGCGAATGTTAGAACCGGGACACTAGGGTCGCGGCCGGGGCCATGGCGGTCGCCACACGATCGGCAGGGATCTATGCTCCGCCCGATGGATCGAACAAAACCGCTGCCCGGGAACACGCCATGCGTGCAATGGTACTGACTGCTCCAGGGGCGCGACTGGAGATGCAAGAGCGGGCCGACCCGGAGCCGGGGCCGCGACAGGTTCGCGTCAAGATCAGCGCCTGCGGGGTGTGCAGAACCGATTTGCACGTGCTGGACGGCGAATTGCCCGACATCCGCTATCCGATTATTCCGGGTCACGAAATTGTCGGAAGGATCGACGCCGTCGGGCGGGACGTCGCCGGGCTCAAGATCGGCGAACGGGTCGGCATTCCGTGGCTCGGGCACACCTGCGGCAGCTGCCGATTTTGCAAATCCGGCATGGAGAACCTGTGCGACCACCCGCTGTTTACCGGATACACCCGCGACGGCGGCTATGCCACCCACACCATCGCCGATGATCGGTACGCCCTGCCGCTGGGCGAGGACGGCGACGACGTCTCCATCGCGCCTCAGCTTTGCGCCGGCCTGATCGGCTGGCGGTCGCTGGTCATGGCCGGCGATGCCGAACGGCTCGGCATCTATGGCTTCGGGGCCGCCGGGCACATCGTCGCCCAGGTGGCACGCTGGCAGGGTCGATCCGTCTATGCCTTCACGCGGCCGGGTGACACTGCGGCGCAAGCCTTCGCTACCCAGCTCGGAGCCGGCTGGGTCGGCGCGTCGGACGACCGCCATCCCGAACCGCTCGACGCCGCGATCATCTATGCGCCGGCCGGCGAACTGGTGCCGGCGGCGTTGCGCGCCGTCCGCAAAGGTGGCCGGGTGGTCTGCGCCGGAATCCACATGAGCGACATTCCGTCGTTTCCCTACAGCCTGCTCTGGGAAGAGCGACAACTGGTGTCCGTGGCCAACCTGACGCGGCAGGACGGCCTGGATTTTCTGAAGATCGCCGCTCAGGCAAAGATAGCGACCCACACCACGACGTTTCCCCTGGACCAAGCCAATGCAGCTTTGGCGCAGTTGCGCGCCGGACAACTGATCGGCGCCGCCGTGCTGCGGCCGTGAAGTGAGCCTCCGAGCAGCCACGCCGCCGGCGATTCGCGCGCGCGGCGATGGGATGCGAATGTTAGAATCGGACCACTAGTCCATCCTGAGCCGGCGAAATACCGCGAGTTTGACGGCGTCGAGCACGAAGGCGAGGACCACCGACGCGGCGAAGATGCCGAGCACGACCGCCACCGGAAGCGGGGCCATCAGGATGCCCCCGACGGCAAGGGTCGGAATGATCAGCAGATCGGCGATCGAACAGGCCAGAACGGTCGCGCTCGGCCGGGACGACCACAGACGACGACGCTCGCGCACGACGTAGAACAGCGCCTGTCCGTTGAAGACCAGGGTCACCAGCGTCAGGGTCCTGATGGCGTCGAGGTCGAAATGCAATCGATACTTTCCGATCGCCAGCACCCCGACGCAGTAGGCTAGATCGACGACACCGAGCGCGATGCCGACCAGCGTCAGGCTTCCGATCCTCCAGGTATTGGGAAGCGGCGACGGACGAACGTTGTCGGTGGTCGACGACATCGCGAGAAAATCCCCGGTGATCATCGAGATCACCATCAGCATCGGGGTCAGGACGGCATGGCCGGTGATCCCCAGTCCAATGGCGAGAAACAGCACCTGGCGAATCTTGTGGGTGATCGACCTCAAGGTGTAGGTGAGGATGCGCTGGAACGCGACGCGCCCGGCGACGACGGCACTGAGAATGCCGTCGAGGCCGGGCTCGGTCAGCACAATCCCGGCCGCCGATTTTGCCACATCGGTCGCGGTTGAAACGGCAATGCCGACCTGGGCCTGACGCAGCGCAGGCGCATCGTTGACGCCGTCGCCGCACATGCCGACCGTGCATCCAGCCTTCTGGAAGGCCTTCACGAGCGCGAATTTGTCTTCGGGCAGAACCCCGGCATAGACCGAGAAGTCCCCGGGATGAACGAGGTCGGGGATCTGCGACCCGGCCATGACCGCGCCCGGAAGCCCGACCGCGCGGGCCACCGCGGTCGCCGTCACCAGCGCATCGCCGGTGACCATGACGACCGAAACGCCGAGTTCATGAAGTTTCGCGATACAGGCCGCGGTGTCATCCCGGGGGGTATCGCTGAGCGCGATGAGGCCGGCGAGTTTCACGCCGTCCCGCGGGCCCGCGGCCACTCCCAGCACCCTGAACCCGCGCGCCTCCAGTTCGGCCGCCTGCGCTGCCGCCGTCGGCGGTGCCTGTGCCAGCGCCTGCACATTGGCGAAGGCGCCCTTCACGACCCTCAGCACCCCTGCCGCCGGATCGGCGACGGTGGCCTCAGCCATCTTCGTGGTGGGGTCGAACGGCACGAATGACGTCAGCGTCAGGCCCGCATCCGCCCCGGCGGTGGCCGCGGCGCCGCGCACCGCGGCGTCGATCGGATCGGGCCCCGCATCGGAGCTGGCGAGCCGGGCCAGATGCAGCACCGCAGCCTCGTCGAAGCCAGGCATCGGGACGGTCGCCACCAGGGCAAGCTCGTTGCGCGTCAGCGTTCCCGTCTTGTCGGCGCACAGCACGGTCATGATCGCGACCTCGTCGATCGCGGACAGACGGGTCGGCAACACGCCGCGGCGCACCAGCGCCTGAGCCCCCAGCGCCGTTGCCAGGGTGAAGGTCGCGGGAAGAGCAACGGGAACCGAGGCCAGGACGGAGATCAGAGCAAGCGGAATGATCTCGCTCATCGGCAGATGAATGGCGACCGCATAGCTCACCAGGGCAAAGGCCAGCATGCCGTTGATCGCGGCAAGATAGGCCACGATGCGCAGCACGGCCTTCTGCTGTGAGCTCCTGACATATGCGGTGCGAACCAGCTCCGCCGTCCGTCCGAACCTGGTTCGTTCTCCCGTCGCCAGAACCTCCGCGACGGCTTCGCCGCGGCGGACCAGCGCGCCGGCAAATGCCTCGCTTCCCTCGCCGGCCTCGACCGGCATCGATTCCCCGGTCAGCATCGACTGATCGAGCAGCACCTGTCCGTGCAGGATACGGACGTCCGCGGCCACCACGGCACCCAGCGTCAGCTTGACGATGTCGCCGGGCACCAGCTCAGCCGCGGGGACCGTGCTCCAGCGGCCGTCGCGGCGTACCGCGGCATTGAGGGCCAGGCGCGCCTTGAGCGCTACCATGGCCGCTTGGGCGCGCGCCTCCTGGAAAAACCCGAGCGCGGCATTGAACACCAGAAGCAGAGCGATGATCGAGGCTTCGATATATTCGCCCAGCACCAGCTGCAGCACGATCGCGGCATCGAGCAGACACGGCACCGGCGCGAAGAACTTGCGCAGGATCCGGAGCAGCGGGCGATTTTCGACGTCGGGGGTGGCATTGGGGCCGAACGCGCGCAGCCGCCGCCCAGCTTCCTCGCGCGACAGGCCGGTGAGCTGTCGCGCCAACGGGTTGTCGGCGTCGTTCCCGCCGCCGGCGACTTCCAGATTGGTCCTGTTGGCGACAGGCACGGTTGTCATGCAACGCTTCCGGTCCGGGTCGTGGGGCATCGGCGACCGCGGACGACGACTGACATGGGGTTACGCCGGACCGCCGCCAGGACCAGACGGGCGCGGACTATTCGACCGGCCTGAGAGAACTGACGTAGCCGACCACCTGTTCAATCTGCTCATCATTCAAGCGCGGATGCGGCGGCGCCCCTTTGGGACTGGACTGTCCATGCCCGTAGGCAAGCCGCCTGCGGAGCGCATCTGCCGAGAACGCGGGCCGGCGCGCCACGACCAGGAGGCTGGGCGCCGGCGGGTCGAGGACCGGCTTGTCCCGCGCATCCTGCGCCACCACATGGCAGGCGCCGCAGGTGGTTTGCGTCAACGCGCGCCCAGGCTGGGGAGGATTAGACGGCGCGGGCTGCGCCCACGCATCCGTCGCAAGCACAAGGGATGATGCCGCAAAGACGAACCCCGCCAACCGTGTGGCCATTGATGCAACCCTCCCTGATGAAATCGTCGTTCCAGGTTATCCGTTGTCGGAATTGACGCCCCCGCCGCGGACCCGCCTATTTGGCGCCGGGCGCAAACGACTGGTTGCTGAAGGGAGAGGCAGTCGGGGCCTGAATGGTGATGAAACCGCGATCAATCGCCCGATGACAGCCGTTGCACGCATTCGTCAGAGCCACGAAAGCCTTGTCGAATTTCGCCCCGTTCCTGGTCTCGATCGCATCGCTGAGCTGCCGAATCGGATCCGCCACGATGGTCATGTCCGTGATCGGAATGCCGGGATAAAGCGTCGCCGCGTCCTGGAAGCTCGACTTGATCTGTCCAAGCTCGTAGGCCGCCAGGTCCCAATTCCGGAGCTTTCCGGCAAAACTGAGCTTGAGATGCCTCAACTGGGTTGCGCTCATGATATCGCCAAGATGCGGCACATATCCCGCCCCGCCGGTCGGCGCCTGGGCCAGGGCAAGCGGCACCAGAACCAGCGTGGCAAACGTCGCAGCGAGCAGCGCTCGATATTTCATGTCATAATTCCCTTTAATTGCAGGCACTGACGGCGGCCCCGTTCTCGGCCATCACCGCGCATCTTTCGCATTGCACATAAATCCGTCCGCCATGCAAACCACAGTTTGCTCCGGACTCACCGGCATTGGAAGACCCGGCGCAGTTGCAGCCGATGATGGCGTCGGGGCGCGGACCCGGCCGCGGCTCTGCACGTCGACATCATCGTGGACGCCGGCTCAGGCCAATCCCGACATCGCCCGCTGCCCCGAACGTGGGCAGCGCTTCCATCCGCCGAGGCGATGACGCGGCGCCTGCTTCCGCTGCGGTGCGCGCGAAGGCGTCCTCGCAGAGGCCTGGAATCGATCGCGCGTCGATAAAATCTGTGAAGACGAACGGACTGCAGCTTGCAATCTGGAACAGAGCGTCTTTGCAAATATCAATTGTCGTGTAGTCTTCATGTGTGCAAACCGATTCTCGGCTTGTGCAATTTCGTTTAGCCACCTTCAGAGGACATCATGGCGAAGAAAGCGAAGAAGGCGAAGAAGACGGCGAAGAAAGCGGCGAAGAAGAAAGCCGCCAAGAAGAAGTAACCGTTCTTCAAGGCAGACACCGCATCCGGCAGGCGGAAGAGTGCGAAATAACGTACCTTCGATCAGATCGCCGGCCCTCTAGGGGGCTTCGGATTTGCGGCAATAATGAATAGTGAGCCCGGACCTTTGTGCAGATAGGTGCTGCATAAAGGTCCGGTTTTTCTTTTTCAGAGCCACGTTTTCCTTGGGCGGCGGGCCGACCCGGCTGACCGCGGCGTTGGTGGTAAGGCCGGCCCATCCGGGAGCCAGGTCGCCAAACATCGGCCCATGACCGGGCGTTGACCGTCCGGCTGCGACGCCGCAGCGCGCATTTGGCCGGGTTGAAGGGCCGGCTGGCTGCCCTTGATTGCAGGGCCAAGAGCGGTGCAAGGCTTCGACGCCATGGAGGCCGCCGTCATGTCCTGCCGGGGCGACGCCAACTCGGCGCAGACCGGCACAAACATGAATAGGCCCCCGAATCAATAAGGCCCCCGAGCGGGGGCCTTATCGACGATTCGATCAGTGCAATATCAGACGGCGTCCTTCGCCGCCTTCACCGGGCGTGCCCGGATGATCTTGCGGGCCGGCTTGGCCTTGAAAACCGTCGGCTCCTTGGTGAAGGGGTTGATGCCCTTGCGCGCCTTGGTCGCGGGCTTCTTGATCACCACGAACTTGGCGAAGCCGGGGAGCAGGAAGACGCCGGACTTCTTGAGCTCCTTGTAGCCAATGCTCGCGAGGGACTCCATGACGCCCTTGACGTCGCGCTTGGTCAGCTTTTCGGCGTGCTCCGCGGCGATCTTCTCAATCAACTCGGATTTGGTCATCTGCTTTGCCATATCGTTTTCGGCTCCTGTCCGTCTTGGAAGCAAGTTTGATTCGTGCCCAAAGGACAATATTGGGAAAAGCAGCGAAAAACCCGAAGATTCCGCGATTTTCACAGAATTTGTTAGGTGCAGCGCGAGGATTCGACCGGAAAGGCCTTTTTTCAAGCCCTCGGGCCACTTCCGCGATGGCGCGGACGCTTCACCGAGGCCATTCATCGGCTATCGCGTGCCGTAGGCGCGATCGCCGGCGTCGCCCAGACCCGGGAGGATAAAGGCCTTGTCGTCCAGCCCTTCATCGATTCCCGCGGTCCACAGCGGAACGTCCGGGTGCAGGCCGCGCAGCCGCTCGACGCCTTCCGGCGCGGCCAGCAGACACACCATCCGGATGTCCTTGGCGCCGCGCTCCTTGAGCCGGTCGACGGCCGCGACCGCCGTATTCGCCGTTGCCAGCACCGGCGACACGACGATCGCAAGCCGCTCGTGCAAATCGGACGGCGCCTTGAAGAAGTATTCGACGGCGACCAGCGTATCCGGGTCGCGATAGAGGCCGATATGCGCCACGCGGGCCGACGGAACCAGATCCAGCATGCCGTCGACAAAGGTCACCCCCGCGCGCAAAACCGGAACGAACACCAGCTTCTTGCCCGCGATTTTCGCCGAATGCATCCGCGCCAGCGGGGTCTCGACCACCACCTCCGTGAGCGGCAGATCGCGCGTGACCTCGTAGCACAACAGCATCCCGATCTCCTTGAGCAGCTCGCGGAAGGATTTGGTCGAGATGGTCTTGTCACGGATCAGGGTCAGCTTGTGCTGCACCAGCGGGTGATCGACGACGGTAACACCTTCCATGATCTCGCTCCCTTGATCTCCGCGACCCGACGGCCGTCAGAACACCGTTCCATCGCTGATGACCCTGACCGGTGACGCGCCGTCGCGACGACGGGCAAACGCCACCGATCGGCCGGCCGCCCAGGTCCCGCCTTCGAGCACCTTGGCCAACGGCAGTGCCACCGCATCGAGGCCGAGCCAGCGGCGGACGTCGTCCGCGAGCCGGTCGAGCAAGGCGACGGTGAGCGCCCGCCACTCCACCACCAGCGGCGCGCCGACGTCATGGTCTCGCGCCGAGTCGGCCTCATCGCGGAACGCCAGCACGCCGGTATCGACGAACAGCCCGCCGTTGCGGTATTCCGCAAGCCCGGTCAACCCGTCAATCTCATGGACGCCGACGGCGGCGCGCTGCAGCGGCTCGATCAGCGAGTAGGTGAGCCATTGCGACAGCTTGTGCAAAGGCATCAGCTGCGAGGTGGCATCGGCGGTCGTCAACGCGGGATGGCGCCAGCAATCGCCGAGCGGCACGCCCCCGAGCGTGATCCGGGACGGCCAGATCGGGCCAAACTGACGCAGCACTTCCGATAAAATGGCCGGCGCGGCGATAGCGCCGTGATCGGCCAGCGCGAGCAGGCGGTCGAACAACCGTCCGGGGCGCCCGCCATCGTCGCCGCCGAACACGTCCGGGCGAGCCGCCAGCAGCCGCCCGAGCCGGCGCAGCAAATCCACCCGCCCCTCCAGGCCGACCAGCACGTTGTCATCGGAGATCTGAAAACCGCGGCGCAGGTCAGCCACCGACAGCCGCTCCAGCGCCGCGGCATCGACCCGCATCGGATCGCCGGATCGCGACGAGAAAAAACCGGCGGCGAACATGTCGAGGCTGGCCAGCGCCAGTCCTTCCGAGCGACCGATGGCGGCCCCGCTGGCGGCATCCCGATAGCGCCAACCCGGTCCCGCGCCGGCATCGAGCAGGACGCTGACGATCGCCAGGTCAAATTCGGCGCGCGCGCGCTGCGCGGCATCCGACCAAGGAAACGCGCCGGCGATCGCCGCCCAGCGATCGGTGTCCTGAACGACGAAATGACGCCAGCGCGCGTGGAACGGGACATCCAGGCTGGGGTATTTCTCCCGGAAACTCTCCAGCACGAGGTCGACAGCGTTGGTGAGGCGGTCGAGATCGACGCGAAAATACGGCAGTTCGTCCCTGAGCCCGAGCGCCAGCATGCGGTGCGCCCGCTCGCGCACCGCCCGGGCGGACAACAGGGAAAGGGCTGCGCTTTCGTCGCTCATCACGTGGTCAATTCCTGACTGGATCCGGGCTGAACATCCATCTCGGCGGCACGAGTGTGGTTCTGGATTTGACATTCGCTTGGAGAGTTCGCGGCAGTACCGAAGCGAATGTCAAATCCACCACACTAGCTTCGTTCGAGCGGACGGCCGACCGAACCTGCCAGTTCCCGGGGGTCGGGCTCGGCCTGCGAGAAATAGCCGGCTGCCTTCTTTGCGGCGATCTCGACATGCGCGTCGGCGGGAATCAGATTGTCGGGAAGCGGGATCCGCTCGACGATCTCGACGCCCTGCCCCACCAGCGCATCGTATTTCATGTCGCTCATCGACACAAAGCGATCGATCCGCCTTAACCCGAGCCAGTGGATGACATCGGGCATCAACTGCTGGAAGCGGGCGTCCTGGACGCCCGCGACGCATTCCGTGCGCTCGAAATAGGCGGTCGCGGCGTCGCCGTCCTCCTGGCGCTTGCGCGCATTGTAGACCAGGAACTTGGTCACCTCGCCGAGCGCGCGGCCTTCCTTGCGGTTATAGACAATAACCCCGAGCCCGCCGGCCTGCCCGGTCCGCACGCACTCTTCGATCCCGTGAATCAGGTAGGGCCGGCAGGTGCAGATATCGGATCCGAACACGTCGGACCCGTTGCATTCGTCGTGGACGCGGCAGGTGATTGCCGTGCGATGATCGGGAAGCTTCTCGGGGTCGCCGAACAGATACACCGTCGTGCCGCCGATTGGCGGAAGAAAGACCTGCAGGTCGGGGCGGGTCACCAGTTCGGGGAACATGCCCGCGGTCTGCTCGAACAACGCCCGGCGCAGGTTGGTCTCGCTGGTTCCGAACCGCGCGGCGACGCCGGGCAGATGCCAGACCGGATCGATCGCAATCTTGACCACCGAGACGCTGCCGTTGCCGCGCATAACGGTCCCGTCGGCGGAGAGCCGCCCGGCCGCAACCGCCGCTTGCAATTCCGGGAGGTCGAGACGCGCGCGCGTGACCGCGATGCTCGGCCGGATGTCCGTGCCCGCCGCAATCTCGGCGCCGAAATTCTCGGCGACCAGATGGCCCCACGGATCGAGCGCAACGATCTTCGCCGGCTCGCTCCATTGCGGAAACGGCCCGATGGTTGCGGCTGGATGGGTGTTGGTGAGGTCCGGCCGACGAATCGGATCAAGCGCGCCGGACGATACCGCCAGCGCGCGGTAGATGGCGTAGGATCCGCCGTGGGTGCCGATGACGTTGCGGTCGGCCGGCCGCGACACCGTGCCAATGACGGGGCCGCGCGCGCGCGCCGACGCCGCGTCCCAGTGGATGGGAAACGCCAGCTTTCCGCCGTGCACCGGGTGCGAGGTCAGGCGGATATGATCGGTGCGGTTCGAGCGGCTCATGGTGGCCTCAAAATGACATCGGCCCGCCGCAACGACGGGCCTGACCCACTGAGAACGCAATCATTTTCACCTTGTAGTATATAGGTAACGGCGCGCTTCGCACAATGCCTGCCACCGCCTGCGGCTGGTTTCGGCGCAAGCGCCGCAAGCCACGGATGCAGGGAACCAGGACCGTGTTCACATATGTCGCTGGCGGGATACGGGCCATCTAGGCCAGGCGGCCGGGGCTGGCCTTGCGCGCCACCGCAAGCAAGGCGAGGGTGAAGGCCGCGCTGACGGCAGCGAAAGCCGGCATCGCCAGTGCGAGGCCTGCGGTCGCCGCCCAGCCGATCGACGAGAATGCCTCCGCGAAGGTCGCGAACCGCGACGCGGTCTGGCGGCGGCGAAACTGGGTGCGCCGCGCTTCGACCCTGAACCAGAGCTGGATTGCGGTGGCGGAGCTCGCGGCAAGACCGACGCCAAGCGCGGCGACGATCGCCTGGGCGGGCGACGCCAGCGCCAGCGGCAGCACCAGCGGCGCGAACACGCCGGCGATGATCAGCAGGACGATTTCGACCTTGGCCCGCACCACGCGCGCCGGCGACAGCGGGGCGGTCGCGACCAGATCGCGGGCGTCCTCACCGGAGATGGTCAACCAGGCAATTCCCCCCGACAACTGGCCGGCCGCCATGACGATGACGGGTGTGACCAGAACCGCTGCCCCCGACAGATCGCCAAAGCTCCGCCACAGAAACAACGCCGGAGGCACGAGATAGAGCAGCTGCATCAAGGTCTGGGAGACCAGCCAGGGATCGCGCCGCAGCAGCAGCAGTTCCTTGCGCCACAGCGCCTGCTGGCGCGACAGACGATAGAACGCCGAACCCGCGCGGCGGCGCCGGGGTGACGACGCGGTGGCGGTGGCCCGCACGATGTCGTTGCTGATCCGCGACGAAAACAGTGCCATGGTCACGCCGAGACCGAACATCCCCGTGGCAAGCATCGACAGCAGCGCAGCCG
>JBKQQE010000376.1:0-3669 GCA_052326245.1 Xanthobacteraceae bacterium
CGCGGAATTGCCGGGTGATCAGGCTGTTGAGCTTGCTGGCGAGGTCTACCCCGAACAGCGCCTGGTTGTCCGCGGCGAGGCCACTGAAGGATTTTGCGTTGAGGCCGCTGGCATTGGTGCCGTTGACGAAATCGAGCGCCGTGACGTTGGGATCGGCGCCGAATTTGCCTCCGGCGATGACGAAGTTCCAGCCTTCGTTGCCGATATCGACGCGGAACGCGGCGCGCTCGCTGCGGAAGGTGCCGTCGCACAGATCGCCGATGCCGGAGGTGATCAGCGGACCACGATACGGATAGACTGGATCTGAAGCCTGGGGCATCAGGCCCCAGGCGACGTAGTAGGGGTGATCCATCAGATGGCGGCCGACCCGGCCGCTGCTGTTCGCCACGCCGTTGACCATGCCGCCGCTTCGCGACATCAGCAGCAGCCGCGGTGTCTCGATCGCGTTGGCGGCGATGACATAGACCTTGGCCTTCACGCAGCCCGTGTCCCGGGGGCCGGCGTCGCCTTGATAGCGGATGAAGTCGATTTGGCTGACCATGCGATTTTCGACGACGATCTTGCTCGCGACCGTGTGCGGCATGATGCGCGTGAAGAAATTGTTGTTGCCGTCGTTGCGGCTGGTGGCGTCATTCAGGGAAATCGTCGGGTCGTATTTGGCCTGGATCGGGCAGATCGGGATGCAGTTGGTGTTGCCGGCGCACGCGCGCCGGTTGCGGTAGGGCTGGGAGTTGCGCGCCGCCGGCAGGCTCCGCACCTTGATCCTGTTGACCGGTGAACCCGTGCCGAGAAACCGCGTCTCGTCGTCTGTCAGGTGGCCGAGCGCCGCATCGATCCTCTGGTCGAGCACCGAGCCGGGAATCCTAGGCATCGGATACGTGTAGTCGTCGCGGAATGTGATGCCGGCGAAGGCCTGCTCCTTAGCATCGGCCGAGACGCCCAGCTCCTTCTCCGCCCGCTCGTAGAACGAGGTCATCTTGTCGTAGGTGATGTCCTGTGGCCAGTCCGGGCACGGAAACTGCGCCCTGTTCTTGCCGTAGGTCGATCTCATCCGAAAATCCGCCGGCGTGAAACGCAGGCTGGTGCCGAGCCAGTGTGACGTGCCGCCGGCCATCCGCTCATAGGTACTGGTGAAAGGACGCGGGCCCTGTTGGATGAGATAGCTCTGTTTCGGATCCTGCCAGCTCGATGCCCGCAGGGTTATCACGGTCGGACGACCAGCCGCCGCCTTTGCGGGGTCGCGCACTGTCTTGCCGTCGGCTTCGAACAGCTCCGGCAGATAGGGGCTTTCCGGCACCTTGGCGGCGGCTGTGTAGAATCGCCGCATGTAGTCGTTGACGTTGGAAGGCACTGGCGGACCGGCTTCAAGCACGACGACCTTGAGCCGCCGGGTCTTGCTGAGTTCATTGGCGATCAGTGCTCCGGCGAAGCCCGCGCCCACTATCGCGACGTCGCATTCGATGCAGGTTTCGGCGGCCATCGTCATGTGCTCCGGAAATTGTCGCCGATGAAATCGATGGGACTACGCGGCGCTGTGGCATTTTTATCAGCAAAGTCGTTTGGGTCGCTTGGCGTGCGGGACCAGTAGCCGAACTGCAGGTTGCTGTAGCCCATGGGATGGGTCTCCGCGATCCGCCAGATCCAGCCTTGCGTGTAGGCCTTCGCCGATGCGACGGCAAACGGAAGCAACTTCTGCTCGGGCTTTTGATCGGCTGACTTCGGGTTTGCTTTCTCCTGTGCCTCCATCAACACAGCCGGGTCGTACCAGGCGCCAAGATACCAGAGCAGCACGAGGCTGCGGGCGAGATACTTGACCTGCTCGTCCCTGTTGACGGCGGCGATGATGTCACTCGCGGAATCGCGGTGATCCTTGGCGATCTGCAGCATGCGCTCGAAGGTCCGCGCGTCCTTGCTGTAGACCAGATTGAAATAGTCGCGCTTGATGTCGATTGGATCGAGATCGGGAACAGACGTCAGTATGTCGGCAGGCAATTTTGCCGGCGTGAATTCGGGCACCAGCCTTGCAGGGATGATCCCGGTGAGCGCAGCAGAGAGCAGCACGAAGGCCACCATATCCGCCTGTGCGTTCGGATCGGCGCTGCGCGCGCTTGCCGGCGTGTCGATTGCGGCCGTGGCCGCAGCCGCGGTGGTGACAATCGCTCCGGCGATCACGGTCCGGCGCGTTAGCCGGGCATCTTTCTCGTCCTCCAGCGCGCTCAGCGGAAACGCGCCGCTCTCGGTAGGTGGCAAGCTGGTCATCGGTCATCCCCTTACGCCACGTGTTGCACGCGCAGGCCTCGCAACTGATTGTTCACTGCGCCTTCTCCAGCATGAATGTGAAGTCGGACTGGTTGAAGTGGACGACGCCGTCCTTCGCATTCGGCGGCGCGGACTGGAAATCCGTCGCGTTGCCGTGGCAGGCGATGCAGCTCGACGAGGCCAGCGGCACGTCGCCCTGGCTATAGGTTTCGAGCGTGGAGTTCGCCAGGAATGTCGGGGCCGGCGCGCAGGTCATGTCTGGCTGCTTCTGGAAATCGGTATTGATCGTGTTTCTCACGCGAAGTGCCGCGCATTCGAAGTCGCTCGGCCACTGCGTGCTGATCAGCAGGTAGTTTTGCCAGACGGTGCCCTCGAGAATCGCCTGAAACGCGGTGTTGATCGCCACGGTCGCATCCGTCAGTGACGTCACGCGGGCGATCTGGCTGTTGAAGGAGCCGTGAAACTTGAGCTCGCGGGCGGGATCCGGCTCCCAGGGCCATGGTGGCGTCTGGTTGAGGGGACATTTGTCCATGCTGCAGGAGCGGTCGAAGAAGTTGTAGCGATGCGGAAGCGGGCCGGCTTCGGCCTCACGTTGCTCAGGCACGTTGTCGACGTGCTCGAACGACGTCCATATCCACTGCAGCCGACTTTCTGTCTTGTGAACGACGTGAAATCCGACGAGGCCGAGGGTCTCAGGCAGGCAAGGTGGCGTCGTGTTCGGATCAGATGGCTGCTGCGGCAGCGACACCAGCGCATTCACCATGTGGAATCTCCTCGACCGGATCTCGTCCGGGCTGAGGATCTTCCACGACACCTTAATCATGATGGCGCCGGCGTCGCCCGCGTCGTTCTCCTTGGGATTGTGACCGGCAGGAAAATCGATTGCGATCCCGGATTTGGCCTGCTCCTACTGGCCGGCCTTGCTGAACAGATGCTTGCCGACGATGTAGTCGAACATCGCCTTGTTCATCAGGATGTCGAACAGTGCATAGTGCCCCTCCTGGTCGATCAGGGGGCCGGTCTTGAAGGGCTGGTTGAAGGTCTCCTCGATCATCTTGATGACCATCATGCCGGTCTTGTATTGCGGTTTGCAGGCGGCGGGCATCAGCCGCAGCTTTTCCACTTCCCTTTCCTCGTCGTTGTTGCCCCACGCCGGCGTCATGCCCGGCCGCAGCATGACGTCGAGCAGCTGCTTGAAGTTCTTCATGTCCTCCCACTGCGTCGGAGTATCCGGCTGGGAATTCTCGATATCGAGCTTGGCCCCGTCTGCTGGAGAGTTCAGGGCGATGAAAGTGAGCCAGGAATAGAAATCGAAGCCGTGCTGCCGGTTTTGCAGGCCGGTGGGGGCCGAACCACTGCCGCTGACGGTCTCCGCGCACGGGAGCCCCTTGTGAAGGAGGTCGGATTTGG
>JBKQQE010000377.1:0-13227 GCA_052326245.1 Xanthobacteraceae bacterium
ATCGATCACGTTGGGATCGAGCAGCTGCACCAGCCGCGGGTCGTCATACACCGCGGCGCGGATGCGTAGCGACAGCGGGTCGCCGGGATTGCTCTGCCAGTACGCGTAGGCGAGGCCCGCGATCCACAGCCCGGTGGTCCAGGACCCCATGGTGATCAGCGTGCGCCAGGAATAGCTCAGCACGCCGAGCTCGAGCAGCACGTAGAAATAGATGAAGGAGGGGAAGTGATACTGTATGCCGATCGGCCAGGCCTGCGGGCCGAGCGGGTTCGGCACCACCGCGATCACCGTGGTGAGCGCGAGGTCGCAGAACAGCAGCGCCAGCTCGGGGAGCGAGCGCCCGGCCTGGCCGACCCGCAGCTGGCCCCAGCCAATCAGCCCGAACAGCAGCAGCATGATCTCGAAATAGATCACCTCGAAGCGCGGATTGGCGAGCGGCAGCGTCAGCCCGATCGCGGCTAGCGCGATCCAGCGCGCCTGCACGGCGAGCCGCAGTCCTTCCTTCTTGGCGTTCTCCAGCGCGGCTTGCGCGAAATTCTGCGACGCGGCGTCGGTGTATTGCATGGACATGGCAGGGGGCCTTGGTGAACCGGCGCGTACCATGGCACGCTTTGCCGGTTTGGCGGAAGGCGGAGCAAGGGCGGAGGCGGCGCCGTCCATTGGCGCAGAGTGTTTGATTCTATAGTGCAGGCTTGGGGGAGCACCGAGATGCCGAAAAAGCCCGTCTCGATCGGACACGTGGCGCTGTGGCTGGCGATCGGCGCGCTGCTCGTCACCGCGATCGCCTGTTCCTGGGATCCGACGCCGTTCGCGCAAGCACTGGCCGGCATCTTCATCGCCTGCGCGCTGATCCACGCCGCGGTGTTCTACGACGCGCGCGCGGCGGCGATGCTGTTCGCGATCTGCCTCGTGATCACGTTCGCGATGGAAAACCTCGGCACCACCACCGGCTTTCCGTTCGGCCACTACCATTTCGAGGTCGGCGCGGCGCTGCCTCATGTCGGCCGCATCCCGATCATCGTCGGGCCGCTGTGGTTCGGCGCCGGATACTTCTCCTGGGTGGTGGCCGCGACCCTGCTCGACGGCGCCGACCGGGCGCTGCAGCGGCCGTTCAACATGGTGGCGCTGCCGCTGGTGGCCGGCTTCGTGTTGGCGCAGTGGGACCTGGTGATGGACGCGCCGTCGTCCACCATTGCCAAGGTCTGGATCTGGCACGATGGCGGCGGCGTGTTCGGGGTGCCGCTCGCCAACTACCTCGGCTGGCTGCTCACCGGCTGGCTGGTGTTCACGGGCTTTGCGCTGTACCTGCGCGCCCGCGCCAGCGTGCGACAGGGACCGCCGCCGTCGCGGCAGCTGCGGCTGATCGCCATCCTCTTCTACGTCAGCGCCGGCCTCACCCACGTGGTGCCGTGGGCGCTCGGCCAGTCGGGAGAGCTGCGCGACGCCGCGGGCGCGGTCTGGCGCGTGCACGACCTGCGCGAGACCACGGTGGCGATCCTGATCTTCACCATGGTGTTTTCAGGCCTGCTGGCGGCGCTGCGGCTGGCGCGCGAGACGGGCGGCAGTCGCTGAGGGTTCACGCCGGCAGCAGCTTCGCGGGGTTGCGCGGCCCGAGCAGCAGCAGCAGCAGCGCGCCGGCGCCCACCGACGCCATCCCACCCACGACGAAGGCGGGCAGATAGGTCGCCAGCGCGTCGCGCGAGGCCCCCGCGGCCGCCGCCATCACCGCCGCGCCCATCTGGTGGCCGGCAAAGATCCAGCCGAACACCACCGGGCCGCGGTCGCGGCCGAACGCCTGCATCGTCAGCCGCGCGGTCGGCGGCACCGTGGCGATGTAGTCGAGCCCGAAGAAGATCGAGAACAGCGAGAGGCCGAACAGCGAGAAATCGCTGAACGGCAGCCACACCAGCGACAGCCCGCGCAGCGTGTAGTACCAGCTCAAGAGCCAGCGGCTGTCGTAGCGATCGGACAGCCAGCCCGAGCCGATGGTGCCGAAGAAGTCGCAGATCCCCATCACCGCGAGCATGCCGGCGGCAACCACGGTGGTGACGCCGTAATCGCTGCAGAACGGCACGAAATGCGTCGCCATCAGGCCGAGCGTCGAGAACCCGCAGATGAAGAAGCTCAGGAACAGCACCCAGAACACCGGCGTCTGGGTCGCCGTGCCGAGCGCCGTGAGGCTGATGGCAACCGCGCTGCCCTGGGGCCGGGAAGGGGGCGCGGCGGGCGTGTCCTCGCCGTAACGGGGCAGGTTGAGCTGCGAGGGATCGTCGCGCCCGAACAGCGCGTAGAGCAGGCCGCAGACGGCGACCGCGGCGACCGCGGGCAACAGCGCCGCGCGCCAGCCGAAGGCTTCCGCCAGCCGCGCCGCCACCGGCAGGAACAACAGCTGGCCGGTCGCCACCGCCGCGCCGAGCACGCCGACCACGAGGCCGCGCCGCGCCGTGAACCAGCGCGAGGCCACCGTCACCGACACCACCAGCGCGGTCATTCCCGGCGCGACGCCCAGGAGTACGCCGGTGCCGAGCCAGAGCTGCCATTTCGCCGTCATGGTCGCCGACATCAAGAGACCGAGCACGATCAGCGTAATCGAGATCACCATCATCCGCACCACGCCGTAGCGCACCAGCAGCGCGCCGGCGAACGGCGCGATGGCGCCGAACAGCACCAGGCGCAGCGCCGCGGCGTAGGCGATGTCGCCGACCGACCAGCCCAGATCCTTCGAGATCGCCACGATCAGCACGCCCGGGATGCTCATCGCCGCCGAGCTGCACAGGCTCGCCACGAAGGTCAGGGCGGCGATGATCCAGGCGTAGTGCACGCCGCGCGCCAGAAGCCAGGGGGAGAGGCGCGAAGCGAACATGCGGGCATTTCCTTCGAGGCATTGCGCCGCGGCTGCGGAGCGACGGCAGGGACGCGCACGTTACCGGCGCCGGCCGACCGGTCAACCGCAAATAGATTATGGACATCATGTGAAAATGTCATGCGGCCGGGCAGCGCTGCGATGCAAGCTTCAGGCCATTCGCAATGAGCCGTACGGCATATGTGCCATCCACAACATCCTTGCTGCAACGTGGCGAAGACGTGGATGCCCGCGACAAGCGCGGGCATGACGGTGGAAGACTCGATAAATGCAGAGTGCGGCGATCACGCCCCCTCACACCCACCCCTTCAGCTCGTTGGTGACCACCGCGCGGATCACTTCAATTCCGCGTTCGCTGTCGTTGAGACAGGGGATCGCGGCGAAGTTCTCGCCGCCGGCCTGACGGAAGATCGCGGCGTTCTCCATCGCGATCTCCTCCAGCGTCTCCAGGCAGTCGGCGGCAAAGCCCGGCGTCACCACGGCGATGTTCTTGACGCCGCGCTCGGCCAGGCCCTTCACCGTCATGTCGGTATAGGGCTTCAGCCACTCATCGGTGCCGAAGCGCGACTGGAACGTCATCATGAAATTCCCGTCGTCGCGCTGCAGCGCCGCGCGCAGCAGCCGCGCGGTCTTGGCGCAGTGGCAATAATAAGGGTCGCCCTTTTCGAGATACTGCTCCGGCATGCCGTGAAACGAGGCGAGCACGAGCTCCGGGGTGAACGACAGCCCGGCCAGCGCAGCCTCGACCGAGCGCGCCACCGCGTCGATATAGGTCGGGTGGTCGTGATAGGGCGGCGCCACCCGCAGGGTCGGCTGCCAGCGCATCCGCGCCAGCACCCGGAACACCTCGTCGCAGACGGTGGCGGTGGTGGCGGCGGCATATTGCGGATAGAGCGGCAGCACCAGCAGCCGGTCGCAGCCCTGGCTGTGCAGTGCCTCCAGCCTGGAGGCGATCGACGGGTTGCCGTAGCGCATCGCCCAGTCGACGGTGAGGCGCGGGTCGAGCTCGCTGAGCGCGGTGCCGAGCTTTTCGGACTGCGAGCGGGTGATGGTCTTGAGCGGGGACTCGTCGCGCGCGCGATTCCAGATCTTGTCGTAGTCGCGGCCCTTGCGGCGCGGCCGCACCGTCAGGATGATGAGGTTGAGGATCAGCCACCACAGCACGCGGTTGACCTCGATGACGCGGCGGTCGGACAGGAATTCCCTGAGATAGCGCCGCATCGACCAGTAGTCGGTGGCGTCAGGGGTGCCGAGATTGACCAGCAGCACCCCGATTCGCCCCGATCGCACGGCAGGATGGCTGGCGGGTCGAAAACTCTCGGGCGCGGCTGCGATGGTCATGTCGTCCACTCATAAAGTCCTTCGCCGGCGGATCGACCGGCCAACCTTGTCTACCCGCGCGCTCTCGACCTGTCACGGCGCAACGGCGGCCCTAACGGAAGCCTTTGTCCCCGTCCCCGGCCTACTTCTTCTCCAGCATCCGGTTGGCGCGCTCGCGGATGATGGCCTGGGCGCCGTGCGCCAGGCCGGCGAGCAGCCAGGGCAGCGTCACCTCGATGCGGACATGGTCGTCGGCCACGTCCAGCGTGCCGCTGGCGTGGCTCTTCAGCGCGGTGAGGCGGAAGGCGAGCCGGTCGCCGCTCCAGATCTCCTCGTCCACCCGTACCACCTGGCTGTACTGCGCCTTGACGCTGCCGAGCCCGGCCTTGATGCGGCGCGCCGCCTCGTCCTTGCCGAGCTTGTGGGGAATCGAGACGATCAGGGGCTGGGGCATCTGGATTGATCCTGGGCTGAAGCGCCATTGACCGCAAGCGCGCCGCGCGCTTCCGGGTTCCCTAACGGCAAAATGACACAAACGCCACAGCGCTGCATCCATGCCATCTCGTCGCGCGGCGACGGAACTGTGGAACGCGCCCCGAACTGCCCCTGAGACAGGGACGAGTGAGGTATTCTGTTGGGGATTGTGTGCATGGGCGCCTTCACGAACGCAATCGCCTGGCATTTCGTGCTATCATCTATAGCCGTTGCTCGCCGCAATCGACGATGCTGCCGGCTACAACTCTTCGAGCGATGGAATGAAGGTCTTCAACATCGCCTTCTTCATGAAGGCCTATGGGTTCGGCAATAGCGAAGGCCTCGTTGTTCTGCTGGCCGACCTTATCAAGGGAATGCATTCGCTCGGTGTGCCCGTACGCATCTACACGTCGCAGCGGCTGCACCAGCCTTTGGCAAAGGCGCTGACCGCGAACGACGCCCCCGAAACCGCATATGATATTGTCTCGTTTCGCGTGGCGCCGTTTCTGGTCGAATGGGGCGCGCGGCGACATCGCGTGCGTCCAATGCGGCAGCCCTGGTGGTCCCGCGTCCTGGAACGCTTGTTGAGCTCCAGCCTCTATGTGCTGCCGCGTCTCGGGCCGGTCACCTTCTTCATCGTGGCTTTCGCGGCCGTCGCGCTCGCCGTGGCGGGCCTGCCGGCACTCATAGCGGTTGTGCTCTTGCCGGGACTTGCAGCTCGCGGAAGGCCGAAGCTGCGCGCCTGGGCGCGCCGTTCGCTCGGGGCGATCGCGACGCGGTTTCAGCTCTCCCCTCTGGACTACCGCCGGCGCCTGACGGAAGCCGCATTCGACGTCGAAGGATCCCGCTTGGCGCGACGCATCAATCTCGCCAATCCGCAATCGATCTATCTTCCGTTCGCCTTCGCTGCCGCCTTGGCCGAAGGCCTGGCCTGCCAAAAGATCATCGTATTCCCGGATGCGGTGGTGCTGACCTTTCCGACCCGTTTCGCCGCCCAGGAATTCCACGACGTAGTCGCGAAAATGCGACGGAGCCTCAGGGTAGCGGACGTCATCGTCTGCTATTCCGAGCATATCCGCGATTCCGAACTGCTCAGGCACTTCGCCGCGGACGTCGGCGATGCCGACGTTCGCATTGTTCCACACGGCCTCTATTCGGCCAAGGCGCCCGCCGTGATTGCGCCGAAGCTGAAGTTCGAAAATCACTTCCCGGCCTATTGTCGCTATATTCCGGACTACGACCTGGCGGAGATCGACTACGTCATCTATCCCACCATCGACCGTCCTCACAAGAACACGGCCAGTGCGATCCGGGCGGTTTGCGAGCTGACGCGGCGGCGCTACGCCAATCTCAAGCTGGTGTTTACCAGCCACGCGATCAGCGACGATACCCGGGATATTCTGGTTCGCGAACGCTTGTTCCACGACGCGTTGTTCGTGACCCAACTGGCCGAGCCGGATTTCAACTTCGTCATCCGCAATGCGAAAGTCCTGGTCAATCCGACGTTTTCAGAAGGGGGCTTTCCCTTCAATTTCTCCCGCGCGGTGACGCTCGGGACCCCCGCCATCATGTCCGATATTCCGGTCGTTCGGGAAATGTTCGAGCGCATCAAGGTGCCGCAGTCGACCTATGAGCAATGGATGTTCGATCCGACCGACCATATCGCGCTCGCCGATGCGATCGAGACCGTCGTGGCAAACCGGCAGGCCGTCTGCGACGAGCAGCTTGCAGTGCTGCGGGCCGCCGACGGTTTCACTGTGCGCGATATGGCAAAGCGTTACTACCAGATTTACTCCGAGCTACAGGATCACGGGTAGATGTCGACCGAATTCATTCCCGTCTATTCACCCAAGCTGGGCCATGATGAATGGTCCAACGTCGAGGACTGCCTCCGCAGCAACTGGATTTCCTCCAAGGGGAAGTTCATCACCGCGTTCGAGGAGGGGTTCGCCGGCTACGTGGGCGCGCAAAGCGCCGCCACCGTCTGCAACGGGACGGCGGCGCTGCATCTGGCCTTGCTGGCGCTGGAGATCGGGCCGGGATCGAAGGTCGCGGTGCCGACATTCGCCTATGTCGCGGCGGTTAACTGCATCCGCTACGTCGGCGCCGAGCCGGTCTTTGTCGACGTCGATCCGGTCAGTCTTCAGATCTCCCCGGAGGATCTGGAACGCAAGGCGGCGGAACACCATCTGTCGGCGCTGATTGTCGTCCATACCTACGGGCAACCGTGCGACATGCCCGCGATCAAAGACCTTGCTGCGTCGCACGGCTTTGTCATCGTCGAGGACTGCGCCGAGGCTTTCGGCTCCCGCATCGGAAACCGTCACGTCGGCAGCGATGGCCAGGTCGCGACCTACAGCTTCTACGGTAACAAGACCATCACCACCGGCGAAGGCGGAATGGTGACGACGAGCGACCCGGCGCTCGATCGCAGAATCAGGCAGCTGCGCGGTCAGGGACTTTCGAGCGCGCGCGAATACTGGCACGAGATTGTCGGCTATAACTACCGGATGACCAACATCTGCGCCGCTATCGGCCTCGCGCAACTCGGCGTCGCCGATGCATTGCTGGCTCGCAAGCGCCAGATTGCCATGCGGTATGCGCGTAACTTCGAGCGACTCCCGGTGTGTTTCCACCGCGAAATGCCGCTGACGACGCATTCGTTCTGGATGTGTTCGATTGTTCTCGAGCAGGCGTCCCGACGCGATGCGCTGCGGGACCACTTGCGCGGCAAGGGAATCGAGACGCGCCCGTTCTTCCCGCCGGTTCACCTGATGCCGATGTACAGGAGCTGTCCCTGCGAGAAACACCCCAACGCCGAATTCGTCTCGGAGCGAGGGATCAACCTTCCCAGTTTTCCGGACCTCAGGGATGACCAGGTCGACTTTATCTGCGAGTCGGTGCAAGAGTTTCTTGATGCGGCAGAGTAGCGAGAGCCGGGCGCAGATTGTCCTGCTGGGCGCAGGGGGGCACTCCGACGTCATCAGATATGTGATCGAGCGTTGCGGTCGATACGACGTAGTTGGGCTGGTGGCCGACCGGTCCCATCCGGTGGACGCCGGCGCGCCGATCCTGGGAGACGACACAATTCTCCCCGCGTTGCTGGCAGGAGGGGTCACGCACGCCTTCGTCGCGGTCGGCGCGAACGACGCGAGAGTGCGGCTGGCAGCCCTTGTCGAACGGCTCGGCTTCGTTCAGCCGGCGATCGTGTCGGTCGGCGCCGAGGTGGCGCCCACGAGCACCGTCGGTCCCGGAACGATCGTCATGACGTCGGCGGTGGTGCATCCCAATGCGGCAATCGGTGGATATTGTGTCATCAACACGGGTGCCGTCGTCGAGCATCATTGCCGCATCGCGGACGGCGCTCATGTTGCGCCGGGCTGCGTGTTGTGCGGCGAAGTGTCGGTAGGGCGGGGCAGCCTGATCGGCGCCAATTCGACCGTCATCCCCGGCATCCGCATCGGGGACAACGTCATCATAGGCGCGGGATCGACCGTGATCCGCGATGTCCCCGACAACCAGGTTCATGTCGGCAATCCGGCGGTCCGGATCAAATAGGCACGCTGGTTCATGGCGCAGGGCAAGAAGTTTGAAATCGCGGTCGTCGTGCCGATGGGTTACGGCGGCGGATCGATCCGGGGCGCGATCAACACGGCGGTGCAGATCTTCGACGGTGCGCGATCGTACGGCGATGACGTCAGGGTCCGGTTCGGCTTCGTCGACATCGGGCAGGCCGAAAGCCACCGTGCGACGTTCCGCCAGTTGGTCGAGCGGCGCATCGTCCCCGAGCCGATCAGGGTCGATGCGCTGAAGTCTCGCGACCTGAGCCAACGGGCCGGCGAAGACGGTCCTTTCGCCGTCTTCAACAATGGCACCGACAATTTCGACACGGCAGGTTTCGTCCTGATCGTTCCGGATCGCGTCCCTGTCCGGGTGGCTCCGACCTATCGGTACGGAATTCTGGCCTACGACTTCATCCAGCGCTACGTGCCGGCGATCATCGACGACCCGCAATCTGAGCCGCGATCGCGCCGGAACTGGTCGGAGGCATCCAGCTATCTCAGGAACTACAGTTTTGCCGAGGCGGTCTTTACGACGACGCAGCAAACCCGGCGGGACGCAATCAGCTTCGCCGGCGTGCCGCCCCGGAAGGTCTGTCTGTTGCCTTCCGAATTCGACCCCCTGGAGAGCGACGCTTCTCCGGCCGCGCCCCGCTCGGAAACGCCGTATCTCATCTGGACCACCAATGCGAGCATTCACAAGAACCACCTGCGGGCGCTGGACGCGCTGGAGCTGGCGATGCTGGCCGATCCGGAATTTCCGCACGTCTATGTCACGGGCGCGTTGACCGAGCGCTTGAAGGGAGGAAGCGGCTCTCCCTACGCCGACCGTGTGGCTGATCGCTTCAAGTCGAGCGAACGGCTGCGGCGGTTGGTAAAAATCGTCGGGCACCTTTCTGACGATCAGTATTTGGCGTTGTTGTCGAAGGCCCGATTGCTGTTTCATCCGGCGCTGTTCGACAACGGTACCTTTGCAGTGCTCGAGGCGGCGTGGCACGGCGTTCCGTCGGTCTCCTCGGACTATCCTGCCATGAGGGAAATCGCGCAGCGCTTCGGTATTCCGCTGGCGTTCTTCGACGCCCACGATCCCGACGGCATGGCGCGCGCACTGCTCGCCGCGAACCGGGACCATGCGCGTCTCGCGCAGCAGATCCCAGGCCGCGACCACCTGCGGCAGTTTTCCCCGCGCCAGAACGCGCCAAAGTTCTGGTCAGCGATGCGTCCCTTCGTGCTTGGCGAGCGTGGAAGCCAAGCCCCGGTGCACTGATTGCGGCGCCGGCCACGGCTCACGGCTCGACGATATTGAAGCCCGGCGCGAAGCTGTCGAACAGCGCCGTCAGCTCGGCGAGCTTGGCGGGCTGCCCGGTGATGACGAGCTTGCCGGTCATCGCCGCCTCCATCAACGTGGTCTGCTGCGCCATCACCGCATTGAGCGTCTGCCGGGTCAATGTCAACGTGGCGTCAGCGTGGTCGTCGGTCACCCCGGCGCGATGGGTCAGCGCCGAATTCTCCAGATTGAGCCGGATGCTCTCGCCGGTGTCGGTGAACACCCAGTTCAGCACCGCGCGCTTGCCCGCCGCCTTCGGTCCGTCGAGCCGCACCGCCAGCAGATCGAAGAAGGTGTCGAGCGGCAGCGCCGTCAGCGCGTCGGGCGGCACCGCGGTGCGGGCGGACAGCTTCGGCGCGCCATGGCGCAGCTCGTGGGCGGCGAACAGGTAGGCGTTGCGCCAGGTCGCGGCCTCGGCGAGATAGCCGAGCTGTTCATAGGCGTCGGCGGCGAGATCGCGCGCCGCCTGGTTGGCCGGATCGGCGAACACCAGATGGTTGGCGACCTCGGCGACGAAGCGATACTCGCCGTTGTCGAAATCCGCGCGTGCCCTGGCCAGCGCCGCCGCCGCGCCGCCCATGTAGTCGACATATTTTCTGGCGGCCTCGACCGGAGGCAGCGGGTCGAGATGCGCCGGCACGCCGTCATACCAGCCGAGATATTTCTGGTACACCGCCTTGGCGTTGTGGCGCACGGTGCCGTAGTAGCCGCGCAGCGCCCATTCGCGGGCCAGGCTGTCGGGCAGCTCGATCAGCTCCGCGATCTCGTTGGGGGTATGTCCGAGATTGGCGAGCCGCAGCGTCTGGTCGTGGACGTATTTGTAGAGGTCACGCTGCCTGGCGAGGTAGCCGCAGATGCGCTCGCGCCCCCACACCGGCCAGTGATGCTGGCCGATCAGCACGTCGGATCTGTCGCCGAAGGTTGCCAGCGCGATGTCGATGTAGCGCGACCAGGCGCGCGCATCGCGCACCTCGGCGCCGCGGAACGGCAGCAGATTGTGGAAATTATGGACCGCGTTCTCCGCCATGTTGAGGCAGTTGAACGCCGGATAATACATGTGCATCTCGGCCGGCGCCTCGCTGTCGGGCGCCATCAGGAACACGATCTCGACGCCGTCGACCGTGCGGGTCTCGAGGTCGCGCTGGATCAGATCGGTCGGCGCGATCAGGGTGACGGTGCCGCTCGAGGTGGTCTTGCCGAGCCCGGCATCGACCTGGCCGCGCGGCCCCTTGGGCAACAGCGGCCCGAACTGGTAATGCGCGCGGCGGATCATCGCGTTGCCCGCCAGCACGTTCTCCCGGGCAATGGCCTCGACGAAGCCGGACGGCGCCAGCACCGGAACGCGGCCGCTCGCCACCTCGTCGGCGTCGACCACGCCCTTGACGCCGCCCCAGTGGTCGACGTGGGAATGGGTGTAGATCACCGCGCTGACCGGGCGCTTGCCGCGATGGCGGAAATACAGCTCAAGCCCGGCGCGCGCCGGCTCGCAGGAGATCAGCGGATCGATGACGATGACGCCGCGCGCGCCCTCGATCAGCGTCATGCTGGAGATGTCGAAGCCGCGGACCTGGTAGATTCCAGGTACTACCTCGAACAGGCCGTGGCGACAGTTGAGCTGGGCCTGGCGCCACAGGCTCGGGTGCACCGTGTCCGGCGCATGGTCGTTGCCGAGAAAGGCGTAGCCGGCCATGTCCCAGACCGCGCGTCCGGTGGCGTGCGCAATGGTGGCGTCGGGCAGCGTGCCGAGAAAACCGCGTTCGGCGTCGGTGAAGTCCTGGCGATCGGCGAACGGAAGCGTGCCGTGCGCGGCGGCGTTGGCGGCCTTCACCGCGGCGGTGGCCGGCTTCGGCGAGGAGGTGTCTGCGGGCTGTGACATGGTTATCCTCCGGGAGCGGGCGCGGCGGCGGTTGGCGGCTGATGGCACGGTAACCCGTTTCGGCGGAGCGGTGAATGCGCGTCCCGTTCGCGCCTGCCGCACCGCAAAACCGCGCCGCAATCGGCGACACGAGTGCCCTGTTTCCGAACTTCGTCCTGAAGCAGGAGCTTCAAATCGGCGGCACTGGCGCCAGGCCCGCAACTGTTCCACACTGTGGCCGGTGCGGCGAGGCGATTGTCAGATTCACGGCCGTACCGAAACGGGACACCGGACCGCAGCTGCGAGGAAAGGCCATGGACGCGCTCACCGACATCGCTCCGTTCGCCATCGACGCCGTGTTTCGCCGCCAGGTTGCGCTGTCGCGCGGCGCGCCGCCGCCCTCGGCCGCCGAGCGGCGCGACCGGTTGAGGCGGCTGCGCGCGCTGGTGCGCGACAACGAGACGGCGTTCGCGGCGGCGATCTCCGCCGATTTCGGCAACCGTTCCACCGTCGAGACCCTGATGGCGGAGACGCTGTTCGTACAGGGCGAGATCCGCCATGCCACCAGGCAGCTGCGGGGCTGGATGGCGCCGCGGCGGATCGCTACCCAGCTGCAGTTCATGCCGGGGAAGAACCGGCTGTTGCCGCAGCCGCTCGGCGTCGTCGGCATCATCGCGCCGTGGAACTACCCGCTGCAACTGACGCTGGCGCCCGCGGTGGCGGCGATCGCCGCCGGCAACCGGGTGATGATCAAGCCGAGCGAGCTGGCGCCGCGCTTCGCCAAGCTGTTGCGCGAGACGGTGGCGGCCAGCTTCGACGTCGCCGAATTCGCGGTGACCGGGATCGAGGACGGCGTGGCCAAGGCGTTTTCGGAACTGCCGTTCGATCATCTCGTCTTCACCGGCTCGACCCGGGTCGGCCGCATCGTCGCCGCCGCCGCCGGCCGCAACCTGACGCCGGTGACGCTCGAACTCGGCGGCAAGTCGCCGGTGATCGTCGATCGCTCCGCGGATCTCGACCAGGTCGCGGCGCGGATCGCCTATGCCAAGCTGCTCAATGCCGGCCAGACCTGCATCGCCCCGGACTACGCCTTCGTGCCGCAGGCCAGCGTCGAGGATTTCGCGGCGAAGCTGCTGGCGGCGATGCAGCGGCTGTACGGCACGTCGCCCGACAACGCCGACTACACCTCGGTGATTTCCGACCGCCACTACGTCCGCCTCGAGGCGCTGGTCGCCGATGCGCTCGCCAAGGGCGCGCGCGCGCTGCAGGTGGCGCCAGCGCATCTGCCGGAATGGAAGTCGCCGCGCAAGTTTCCGCCGACCGTGATTCTCGGCGCCACCCCCGAGATGACGGTGATGCGGGAGGAGATCTTCGGACCCGTGCTGCCGGTGCTGGGCTTTGGCGAAGCGATCGAGCCGATCGCCCATCTCAACGCCCACGACCGGCCGCTGGCGCTGTACTGGTTCGGCGAGGACGCCGCGGCGCGCGACCTGGTGCTGGCGCGCACGGTGTCCGGCGGCGTCACCGTCATCGACTGCCTGTTTCACTTCACGCAGGGCAACCAGCCGATGGGCGGCGTCGGCGCCTCGGGCTGCGGCGCCTATCACGGCGAATGGGGGTTCAACACCATGAGCAAGCTGAAGCCGGTGTTCTATCGCTCGCCGCTGAATCGTTTCGCCGACCTGTATCCGCCCTATGGGGCGAAGATGGCGCGGATGCAGAAGCTGATGCGGCTGATGACGGGAGGGTAGGAGGCGCTAGCGGCCGCATGAGGCCCCGCGCTAAGCCGTCATGCCCGGCCTTGTGCCGGGCATCCACGACTTAGCAG
>JBKQQE010000378.1:0-2849 GCA_052326245.1 Xanthobacteraceae bacterium
CGTAGCCGAGCCGCTGCAGCCGCGCGATCTCGCGCTCGCCTTCCACGCGCGCCGGGTGATCGGCGGGCAGGCCGGCGATCAGGTTGGCGATGCGGTTGCGCAGCTGCAGCGCGAAGTGCGGGGTCGACGCGCCCATCAGCTGGCGCACGTCCTCGACGCTCACGTCGTGGGCGCTCGCCTTGCGGCTGAGACGGCGGGGGTCCTCGGCTTGACTCAATTTCGCCTCTGTGCGATCGATCGTTCGACTTGCGGGGCCGACATTATTCGACTTGCGAGACCGACGATTCTTCGGATGTGTGCGCCTGCGGGCGGATCTCCAGCATGGAGTCGATTTCGGCCTGGACGACCGCGGAGATCGCTGCTTCGCCGCCGATCAGCCAGCCGTGATTGTAGGCGCCGCGCACGGGCGGGAACTGCGGGGCGCTGTACGCGGGCTGGATGTCGGACAGGTATCTGGCGAGCGCCGGCGGGACCTGCGACGCGCTCGCGAGCGCCAGCAGCGGGCCGTAGTCGCCGGTCGCCGACAGCAGGGCCGACGCGGGCGCGTCGAGCGGACGCGCGAGGTTGGCGAACACGAGGCCGTGGCCGGGTTCTTTGACCCCCCAGCCGAACGTGCCGTCGGTGAAGCGCGCGACTTCGATCGCGTTCTGCACCGCTTCCTGGTCGGAGGAGGCGGCGCCGTCGTTCGTGATCGGCTTGACCGTGCCGAAGTTGCGCAGCTCCTCCAGCGTGTGGCGGCCGACCGCCGCGGCGTCGATCACGTAGATCGACGGCCTGTGCAGGGTGGCGAGCACGGCGGCCGTCTGCGCCGGAACCCGCGCACGCGTCACGAACAGGATCGGGGCGCCGCTCTCGGCGGCGAGGCCCGCGGCGGCCATCGCCAGCGCCGGGGCGGCGTCGGCGGCGAGCACGATCACCTGGTTGGGGACGCTGCCGCCGTCGAGCGTGGCCGCCAGCTGCTCGACGCCGGCGGCGGTGACCGTCGGCACGCCCACGCGCACGGTTCGCGTCACGTAGCCGCCGGGCAGCGCCGCGGCGGTGCCGATCCGGATCACCTGCGCGCCGCCCAGGGCCGGCGCTCCCAGCGGGTGCATCGCTTCGAGCGTCTCGCGGCTGACCGCGGGGAGCGTGTCGCCTTCGCTGTACAGGATCGGGGCGCCGGTCGGAGCGCTCGAGAGGACGGAGGCCGCGAGCGCGGGCAGCCAGTCGCGCTCGTCGACCAGCACGACCGCCAGCGGTCGCGTCGCCGCGGTGAGGCCGGGGTACACGGCGCGAGCGACCGCCGCGGCGTCCGCCGCGGCGTCGGAGCCGCCCAGGCGGGTGGTGTTGCGCGTGGCCACGCTGACCGCTCCCTGGGCGGCCACCGGCGCGAGCGAGCGCGCCGAGCCGGTGCCGCTGGGCTGTTCGGCGGATCCGCCCTTGCCGCAGCCGGCCAGGCCCGCGGCGGCGAGCACCATCACGGTCAGAAGCGGTCCTCGCGCGAAGGTGCGCATGGCCGGCACACTAGCGATCGCGCAAAAAGCTCGGCATTTGCGGGAAAACCTGCGAAAAGCTATGCATCCCCTGCAAGCGTCCTTGCACTCTGCTAGCGTGCCCGCCCGAATGCCGAGTCCTTGACCAGGTGTCGAGGAACGGGGGACCCAAGTTGTTGGGGCGAATCCCACGGTAACCGTGAGAAGCGCAGGCTCTTTCAGCGCTAGCCCGTCAGCTAACCCCGCAGGCCGACGAAAGAGGTTGTTGTTTTGCGGGTACGTACCCTCAGCGCGGTTATCTGCAGCCTGTTGATTGCGTCAGTCGGCGCGGTCGACGCCTCCAGCGCGCTGGCCGGCGGAACCGGCGGGGTCGCCGCCGTGGAACCCTCGACCACGAAGACCAAGCCGGCCGCGCCGATCCACCTGGCGCCCATAACAGCCAAGACCCCCAACATCACGTACAAGGGGCCGGTCTACGAGAAGACGGCGACCGGCGAAATCGTCCCGTATGTGGCGCCCGCGAAAGCCAGCACCACGACCGGCACGGCCGCCAGCAGCACCGGCGGCAGCATCGCAGTGTCGAGCGAACCGGCCGCGGGCGCTCTCGCGACGAGCATTCCCGGCGAACTGACGACCGGCGACGGCATGACCTCCGCGACGGGCCCGACACTGCGGCCCGAGCTGCTGGTCCCCGGCACCACCGCGCGCTTCGTCGACGGCCTTGCCGCCGCCCCGGAGGGGGTCCCGGCGGCCATCCAGGAGATCATCTGGGCCGGCAACGAGCTGATCGGACTGCCGTACATCTACGGCGGCGGCCACGCCTCGTTCATCTCGCCCGGCTATGACTGCTCCGGCACGGTGTCCTTCGCCCTCCATGGCGCCACCCTGCTGGCCGCCCCGGAGGACTCCTCCGAATTCGAGGTCTGGGGGTCGCACGGGGCGGGACGCTGGGTGGCCATCTTCGCCAACGCCGGCCACGCCTACATGACCGTGGCGGGCCTGCGACTGGACACCAGCCCCGCGGAAGACCCAGCCAACCTGGAGGGCCCGCGCTGGCGCCCGCTGCGCCAGTCGAACGCGGGATTCACGGTTCGCCACCCGCTCGGTCTCTGACGCGGCTCGGCTCGCGCTCCGACGGCTGGCCGCAGGCGACGCTCTCCGGTCAGCTACGCTTGATGGTGTTGGCCGAGCTCAGGTCGGTCGCCTCGTGGAAAAGCAATAGGAGGATCAGATGGCCGGGTTGACTGGGCGCATGTCTACCGTTGTGAAGGCGAAGGTCTCCAAGCTGCTGGATCGTGCCGAAGATCCGGCCGAGACGCTGGACTACAGCTACCAGAAGCAGGTCGAACAGCTGCAGAACGTCAAGAAGGGCATCGC
>JBKQQE010000379.1:0-2831 GCA_052326245.1 Xanthobacteraceae bacterium
TGTGCGCCGCCGCCGCCGGCGACGACCTGGCGCCGTCGACGCTGCTGGCGCTGCTCAAGCACCCGCTGTTTCGGCTGGGCCGCGAAGCCGGCGCCGATGCGGCGGCGATCGAATATCTCGAGCTGGCGCTGTTGCGCGGCACCCGCCCGGCGCCCGGCAGCGCCGGACTGAAGCGCGACTTCGCGGTGCTCTGCGCCGAACTCGACAAGCTGCGGCGCAACGAAGCCTCGCTGCTGCATGCCTCCGACCCGCGGACGCGGCTCGATGCCGCGGCGCGCGCCGCGGTGACGGAGCTGATCGCGCGCCTCGCGCAGGTGTTCGCGCCGATCGAGCGGCTCGATTCCCGCAAGGCGCACGATCTCACAGCGTTCGCCGCCTGGCATCGCGCCGCGGTGGCGGAGTTGTCGCGCGACGCCGATGGGTTGGCCTGCGCGTTCGAAGAGGCCGATGGCACCGCGCTCGCCAGCGCGTTCGACGACCTGCCGGGCGAGGGCTCGACCAGCGGCGTGGCGCTGACGGCGGCCGACTACGCCGAAGTGTTCGCCACCGCGGTGGGCGATCGCATGGTGCGGCGGCCGCAAGCGTCGAGCGCGCGGCTGCGCATCTTCGGCCCGCTCGAGGCGCGCCTCACCGCCGCCGACCGGGTCATTCTCGGCGGCCTCGTCGAGGGCGTCTGGCCGCCCGAACCGCGCCCCGATCCCTGGCTGAACCGTCCGCTGCGCCATCAACTCGGCCTCGATCTGCCGGAGCGGCGGATCGGGCTCTCGGCGCATGATTTCGCCCAGCTGCTCGGCGCTCCCGAAGTGATTCTCACCCACGCCGCCAAGGTCGGCGGCGCGCCGGCGGTGGCGTCGCGCTTCCTGCATCGCATCGAGGCGGTGGCGGGAGAGGCGCGCTGGCTTGAGGCCAATGCGCGCGGCACGCGCTATCTCGGCTATGCCCAGGCGCTGGATCGACCGGCGACCACGCGGCCGATCGGCCGGCCGGTGCCGAAGCCGCCGCGCGCGGCGCGGCCGTTGCGCATGTCGGTGACGGAAATCGAGGACTGGCTGCGCGATCCCTACACCATCTATGCAAGGCGCATCCTCGATCTGCGCGTGCTCGACCCGGTGGACATGCCGCTGTCGGCGGCGGACCGCGGCTCGGCGATCCACGCCGCGATCGGAGACTTCACCCAGCGCTACGCCAAGGCCCTGCCCGACGACGCGGCGGCGGCGCTACGCCGCATCGGCGAGCAGCATTTCGCGCCGCTGATGGATCGCCCCGAGGCGCGCGCGCTGTGGTGGCCGCGCTTTCTGCGGATCGCCGGCTGGGTCGCGGGCTGGGAACGGGAGCGCCGTATGGCTGCGCCGGAGGTCGACGCCGAGATCCGCGGCGCCATCACGATTCCGCTCGACGAAGGTCGCGCCTTCACGCTGTCGGCGCGCGCCGACCGGATCGAGCACCTGCGCGACGGCGGCTACGCCATCCTCGACTACAAGACCGGCCTGCCACCGTCGAGCAAGCAGGTGCGCATGGGGCTTTCGCCGCAGCTGACGCTGGAGGCCGCGATCCTGCGGGCGGGCGGCTTCGCCGGCATCGCCGCCGGCGCCACCGTGCGCGAGCTCGCCTATGTCCGGCTCAGCGGCAACACCCCGCCGGGCGAACACCGGTCGCTGGAATTGCCGAACGGCCCGGACGCCGCCGCGAAGGAGGCGCGCGCCAAGCTCGAGGCCCTGATCCGCGCCTTCGAAAACGTCGAGCAGCCCTATTCGTCGCTCAATCTCACCATGTGGGCGACCCGCTACGGCGACTACGACGCGCTGGCCCGGATCAAGGAATGGTCGGCGGCCGGCGACGCCGGCGAGGGGGAAATGCCATGAGCGCGCCCCGGCAGATTCCGCCCGAGGCGCTGGCGCGTCAGGCGAAGGCGTCCGATCCGCAGGCCTCGGTGTTCGTCTCGGCCAATGCCGGATCCGGCAAGACCCACGTGCTGGTGCAGCGCGTGGTGCGGCTGCTGCTTTCCGGCGTCGCGCCGGAAAAGATCCTCTGCATCACCTTCACCAAGGCCGCGGCCGCCAACATGGCCGAGCGGGTGTTCGAAACGCTCGGGCGCTGGATCACGCTCGATGCGACCGCGCTCGACGCGGCGCTGACGGATACCGGGGCGGTGCCGAGTGCGGCGACGCGCCGGCGCGCGCGCGAACTGTTCGCCTGCGCGCTGGAAACGCCGGGCGGGCTTAAAGTGCAGACCATCCACGCGCTGTGCACGCGGCTGCTGCAGCAGTTTCCGTTCGAGGCCAATGTGTCGGCGCGCTTTGCCGTGCTCGACGACCGCGGCCAGGCCGAGCTGATGGAGCGCGCCAGCCTCAGGGTGCTGCTCGATGCCGCCGCGGCCCCCGACAGCCTCGCCGGACAGGCGCTTGCGACCGCCATGGCCGGCGCCGCCGACGTCACCTTTCGCGACGTGGTGCGCGAGGCGGTGCTGAGCCGCGACCACTTCCAGGCCTGGACGGCGCGCGCGGGCACGCTTCAGGCCGCGGTCGCCGAACTGTCGCGGGCGCTGGGCGTCACCGACGGCGACGTCGTCGCGCGCATCGACCACGAGATCGTCGAAGGCCCCAATCTGCCGCGCGCCGACTGGGCCGCCGTCGCCGACCGCTTCGCCACCGGCAGTGCCAAGGACGACGAGCAGGCGGGCCGGCTGCGCCGGGCGGCCGCGCATCGCGGCGGCGCGGCGGCGCGCCCGCAGCGCGGTGACGCGCCCCGCCTCCCGCTCGCGCGCCCCGGCGAGCGCCGGCATATCGCCGGCGAGCGGCCGCGTGATCAGCGACTTCCGCTCGCCGCCGGCG
>JBKQQE010000380.1:0-5082 GCA_052326245.1 Xanthobacteraceae bacterium
ATTGCTCCAGCTTGGTTTGTAGCGCCGCTCATCGGCCCGTGTTGGCGATGCGGGCTGGTAAAGTCACCTGCGATGTTGAGAAGCAGCGACATTGATGTGGAGCCCGCTCAGACACCGGATGGCGTCATTTTCGTCGCTGCGACACATCCATCGCATGCGAACAACTCGAGATTGCGAACGTTCACAGTCGATGGAGATGAGACACAACTCTTGGCTCGCGCTAGAACGATGGCCGGCATAAGCGGTGCCTAATTAGCCGCTCGTCTCCAGAGATAATACGCCAAGCACCACCAGATAATTAACAACAGCGTCTAGCCCGCTCAGACGCCCTTTCACGCGGATTATAGCAGTGAAAATTGCCAAGTCGAGGCCTTGAAGCTGCTCGGCTTCGCGGGCCTGAGCTGCGATGGATATGGCCGATCCAACAAGCGGCGGCTTGCTTGGCCGGCGGCGTAAGTCGGCTTAAGATCAGCAATGCTCAACACCACTGTCGCCGGCAGCCTGCCCAAGCCGCTCTGGCTCGCCGAGCCGGAAAAGCTTTGGCCCGCCTGGAAGCTGGAGGGCGCCGAGCTCGCGGCGGGCAAGATCGACGCGACAATCCTCGCGGTGAAGCTGCAGGAGGACGCCGGGATCGACATCGTCAGCGACGGCGAGCAGGCGCGCGTCCACTTCGTCCATGGCTTTCTCGCCAATCTCGAAGGCGTCGATTTTGCGCGCCGGCAGACGATCGGCATCCGCGCCGACCGCTACAAGGCCGAGGTCCCGACCGTGACCGGCCCGATCCGCCGCAAGGGCTCCGTCCATCGCGCCGAGGCGAGCGCGGCGCGCAGCCACACGAGGCGCAAGCTCAAATTCACCCTGCCCGGCCCGATGACGATCGTCGACACCGTGGCCGACCGGCACTACGGCGATCGCGTCGCCATGGCCATGGCCTTCGCCGACCTGCTCAACACCGAGGCCCGCGCGCTGCAGGCCGACGGCGTCGACGTCATCCAGTTCGACGAGCCGGCCTTCAACGTCTACATGCGCGAGGTCGGGGAATGGGGCATCGCGGCGCTGGAGCGGGCGGCGAGCGGGCTCACCTGCGCCACCGCGGTTCACATCTGCTACGGCTACGGCATCAAGGCCAACACCGACTGGAAGGCGACGCTGGGCGGCGAGTGGCGCCAGTATGAGCAGATCTTCCCGGCGATCGCCGCAAGCCGGATCCAGCAGGTCGCGATCGAATGCCGCAATTCGCGGGTGCCGCTTGAGCTTTTGAAGCTGCTGCCCGGCAAGGTGGTCCAGGCCGGCGTCATCGACGTCGCCAGCGACACCGTCGAGAGCGCGGAGGACGTCGCCCGGGTGATCGAGGCGGTGTTGAAATTCGTACCCCACGACAAGCTCGTCGCCACCACCAATTGCGGCATGGCGCCGATGCGGCGCGAAATCGCCGAAGCCAAGCTCACCGCGCTCGGCGCCGGCGCCAGGCTGGCGCGGCAGCGGTTCGGCTAGTACCGCTGATTTGAAGTTCCTGCACCAGCAGCAGCAAATTCGTTCCAGGAATTTCAAATCGAAAGCGGCGCTGCTCTGTGCGCGTACTCATGAATCGGGCTTGGTTGGTGCGGCATTGACCAATGTCCGTTATGCCCCCGCCCAATTTCACAGCGCGCCGAAATGACGCGATGTGCCAATTCCGGAAGTCGGCGGACTTATTCGATCACTTCGTCGGCGAGCAGCAGGAAAGGTTCCGGGATCGTTAGTGCGAGCGCCTTCGCGGTCTTGAGATTGACGACCAGTTCGATCTTGGTCGGCTCCTCGACCGGAAGGTCGGCCGGTTTTGCACCCTTGAGAATCCTGTCGACGTAATCGCCGGCATGGCGGAACAGGGCCGAGAAGTCCGGACCGTAGGACAACAGACCTCCGGTATCGACATACCCTCGCGAGCCATGCATCGTCGGCAGCCGCGCGGCCAGCGCCAACGTGTTGATCTGAATTTGGTTGTCGGCGATCAATGGATCGCCGACGACGTAGAGCGCTTGGGCGCGGCCCTTAAGGCTCTCGATCGCGGGGACGATATCGTCCGCGCGCTTGATGCCCATGGAAACGATTTCGAGACCAAGTTTGTGCGCGGCCAGCTGAACTTCGGCCACCGACAACGAGGCAGTGCGATTGTTAGCATCATTCAAGACTGCCAATTGGCTGAGACCGGGAATAATGTCACGCAGAATCCCGAGCCGCTTGCCGGCAAGATCGGGTTGCTGGTTTGACAGTCCGGTGATGTTGCCACCCGGCTGCGCAAGGGAGGCGACCAGGCCCTCGCCGACCGGATCGGAAGCGACCGGGAAGACGATGGGAATGATTGATGTCGCATTTTTCGCGGCGATGGTTGCCGGCGATCCGAGCGGTAGGATGATGTCGACTTTCAGGCGGGCGAACTCGGCGCCAAATTCCTCATAACGTTCATTGCGTCCTTCGGTCCAGCGATATTCAATCGCGACCGTGCGATTCTCGATCCAGCCTAGCTCGTGCAACCGTTGTACAAGTGCGCCGAGCCAATGGCCCCAAGCGGCAGAGCTTGAGCCAAGAATGCCAATGGTTGGCCGCTTGTCTGCTTGCGCCCGCGCCGCCAACGGCCACGCCGCAGCGGCGGCGCCAATTAGCGTAATGAAATCGCGGCGCTGCATGTCCGACCTCAAGCTCACGAGGTGGCATACTAGCTGCTATAACGAGGGAAGTGATAGGGGCTGAAACCGGCACCCGAGGCTCTATTGCAATGCGTGGTTCGATGTCGCAGTTGGGTCAGTCGCGACGGGATCGAGCCACCAGCACGCCCGGACATGTCCGCTGTGCCGCCGAAAGCGGAAGTAAATTTAGAGATTTGGCGGCTCCGCTACGGACATGATTCAAGCTCCGAAACCGCAGCCTGGAATCATGCGCTATGAACTCGGCGGCTTTGAATGGACTACCATCAAGGACACTAGACTAGCCCGCACCGTGCTCGTCCGGATCCTTCAGCGGCATCCAGATCTCGACGCCGCCGAGGCCGGTGTGCGGATAGAAGGTCGCCATGTGGCGTTCAAGCGAAGCGCCGTCGCCGGCGGTCTTGCCGTGGTCGGGCAGCCAATGGTCGAGGATCGTCGAATAGGTGGCGCCGATCATCGACGCATGGTCGCGATGGGTGAACACGGCATAGCTCTGGGCCGGAACGCGCAGCACCGAAAGCCCGCGCGGCGCGTCCGAGACGCGCAAAACCTCGACGCCGCAGATGTAATTGAAATTTCCGTCTTCGTCAGTGTCGCTGCAGGCCCCGACCGGCACCGGATTGGCCTTGTCGGGAATGTCGTTGTAGAGCGCCATGAAGCGGTGCCACTGCGCCGGAATGTTCCGCGTGGTCGCGAACGACTGCGGCTCCGACAGGCCGATGATGGTCATGGGCTTACCCGCGACCATGCGCGGCTCCTGCAAGGTTGCGCCCTCGCCTTCCGGCGCCTTGATCGCAGCCATCATGGTGATCTCCTTCACACTGCGTTTGTTGCGAATGGTCTCGGGGGTGACGCCGAACCGGGCGCGAAACGCCCGCGTAAAGGCTTCGTGGGATCCGTATCCGCTCTCCACCGCAAGCCCCAGGATGTCGGGGGCGCCGGCCGCGAGGCGTTCGGCCGCCTGGCTCAGCCGGCGGCCGCGGACATATTCCATCACGGCGAGGCCGGTCGCCGCGCCGAAGGCATGCGCCAGGTGATATTTCGAGCTGCCGCAGGAAGCGGCAATGCCGCCGAGCGTCAGCGGCTGGTCCAGATTGCGCTCGATCGCCCACAGCGCCCTGGTGGTCAACGACATGGTGCAGTTCCGCCGTTCATGGAATGCATCGTACTTCGCGCGCGCGCCTTGCGCTTGATCGCGGTTGCGGCGCTGCCGGCGTTTTGCAAGCCTGCCCGAGTGGACACCGGTTTGGATCCTAGATCATGATGCGATTAAATTGAATCGCATCATGATCTCATCTCTTCATTTGATGCATGATCTTTTCGGAAAACCGGTTTCTACTTTTCCGGATCATGCTCTACGCGGAAACGCCGGCACTCGGATGAAGCACGACCCTGTAGCCGGCGCGCAGCGCGCCCAGGGTCGAGGGCGGCGTCAGCAGCTTAACTCCGCGCGGGATTGCCGGTGCCGCGTGGTAGCCGGCAAAGGACCACTGCAGCGCTCGGCCGCCACTGATGAGAAAGCTCGCCTCGCCCGCCTGCACCATGGCGCCGTCGGGCAAGGCGCCGAGGTCATCGGGCACATCATGCAGCCGCCGCGTCCGGCCGCTCACACGCTCCGCGTGCAGCACCGCGTCTAGAGCGCTGGCGCGGGGACGTGCGACGCCCCGGCCCCTGGCCCAGGCGTCGCGGAACGCCTCGGCATCAGTGCGGCGGCAGAAGAAGCACGGGCGATGGCCGGCGGCGAGCGCAGTCGCCTCGTCGAGAAAGAACAGTTCGGTCCAGCTCCGCGTCGCCATCACGCGCCGGCGCCGCCCCCTGAATTCGCAAAGGCAGACCAGCCAGGCTTTGCTGCTCCAGCGGCGGCCGAGCAGCGTTCGCGTGGCGGGGTCGTGAATGATGCCGCGGTTGCCGGTGAACAACCCGCGATGGGGCGTCGCCACGATCTCTCCCATCGGCGTGACGCGGTTCTGCAAGGCCATCGGCGCAATCCCAACAAGCCGGTAGCGGTCCGGGTCAAACCATGCGCGATCAACGCGCGCGCCTACGCCGCGCCGTCGCGGATCGGCGGCTGGAACGACAATCCGGTGTCCCACGGAAAGAAGATCCAGGTGTCCTGGGACACCTCGGTGATATAGCTGTCGACCAGCGGCCGGCCCATCGGCTTGGCGTAGACGGTCGCGAAATGCGCCCGCGGCAGCAGATCGCGCACCACGCGCGCGGTCTTGCCGGTGTCGACCAGATCGTCGACGATCAGCAGCGCCTTGCCGCCCTCCCCGCCGAGCTTCAGCACGTCGTCGGACACCGCCTTCAGGATCCGGATCTCGCCCTGGGTCTGATGGTCGTAACTGGTGACGCCGACGGTATCGATCACCCGCACCCCGAGTTCGCGCGCGACGAT
>JBKQQE010000381.1:0-15335 GCA_052326245.1 Xanthobacteraceae bacterium
GTGTCTTCCTCGGCCAGCGTGTTCCATTCGCCGCAGGACTCGCACTTGCCCTGCCAGCGGTTGTACGCCGCGCCGCAATTCTGGCAGACGAAGGAAAGCGTATTTCGGGCCATGGAAGCGGATCAGCCTCACGTCACGTTGCGTCGAGCGGGTTGCATAGCATGGAAAGGCCGCAGGCCATCGTCAATCCGTCCATCGGCCTGGCAAGCGCCGTCGGGTTCATGCGGCAGACCGCACGCCGTGCGATCAATACATCAGCCGCTAGCCGCCGCCGCGATAGACCCGGGGGAAGCGCTTGCCAATGCTGGTCAGGACTTCATAGCCGATGGTGCCGAAGTGCTGCGCGAGCTCGTCGACGGTGATGCCGTCGCCGATCAGCGTGACCAGATGGCCGCGGCGGACAGCATTCGCGGGCAGTTCGGTGATGTCCAGCGCGAGCAGGTCCATCGAGATCCGGCCCACCACGGGACAGCGCCGTCCCGCCACCACCACCTCGGCGCTGCTGGCGGCGCGCAGGTAGCCGTCCGCATAACCTGCCGCGACCACGGCGAGCCGGCTGGCGCGACGCGCCGTCCAGGTCGCGCCATAGCCGACGGCGGCGCCGGCGTCGACGTCGCGGATCTGCACGATGCGGGCCTTCAGGTTGACCACCTGCTGCATCGGGTTGTCGGCCTCGGGCGTGGGATTGATGCCGTAGAGCGCGGCTCCCGGACGCATGATGTCGAACTGAAATTGCGGGCCGAGAAAAATACCCGAAGAATTCGACAGCGACGCCGGAATCCCCGCATAGGCCAGTGCGATATCCTGGAAGGCCTTGACCTGTCTGGCGTTCATCGGATGGTCGAGCGCCTCGGCGCAGGCCAGGTGACTCATCACCAGCGTGAAGCCGTGGTCTCCGGTCTGGATGCGCGGCAGCAGCGCCTGCGCTTCGCCAATGGAGAGCCCAAGTCTGTTCATGCCGGTGTCGATGTGAATGGCGGCGCCGCCCGACCACCCCGTGCGCCGGCAGAACGCATCCCATTCGGCGAGCTCGGCAAGATCGCCGATGACGGGACGGGCGTTGATTTCGGCAAAGGCTTCCGTCGTTCCCGGGAAACATCCGTCGAGCACGTAGATCGCCGCCATTTTCGCGGCGGCGCGGGCGGCGCGGGCTTCCGCAAGCGTGGCGACGAAAAATGTCTTGCAGCCCGCGGCGGCCAGCGCCGCGGTGACCGTGGGCAGGCCGCAGCCATAGGCGTCGGCCTTGACGACGGCGGCGCATTCGGCCGGAACGGAGCGGCTGGCGAGCTTGCGCCAGTTGGCGATCAACGCGTCGAGGTCGACCGCGAGCAGTCCCGTCGCCGCCGCCAGAGCGGCGCCGTCGATGCTCTCCAGCGTGACCGCCTTGGTCGGGGCGATGGGTTTGGGGTCGGTCACCGGGTTCATGGAAGCGGTCAGCTAGCGGATGGGTCGGCGCGACGAGCACCGGCTTGGCGGGGCGAAGTATGAACGACCATACGCGCGCGGAACACGCGATTCAATTGGCGGAACTAGTGTGGTGGATTTGAAATTCGCTTCAGTATTGCCGCGAACGCTCCAAGCGAATGTCAAATCCAAAACCACACTAGAATCTTATAGTTGCTAGTGTCCCTATGGTTCTAACATTCGTAAAAGAGCCTGCTGCAAAGTGACGCGAATGTTAGAACCGGGACACTAGTGGTCGGGTAGATAGCTGTCGCGCGCGAGGTCGCCGAACCGGGTGATGTTGGCGTCGAAATGCAATTCCACGGTCCCGGTGGGGCCGTGGCGCTGTTTGCCGATGATGACTTCGGCCTTGCCGTGGACCAGCGCCATATCGGTCTGCCACTTTTCATGTTCGGGCGTGCCCGGACGCGGTTCCTTGTTCTGCAGGTAGTATTCCTCGCGATACACGAACACAACGACGTCGGCGTCCTGCTCGATCGAGCCGGATTCGCGCAGATCTGACAGTTGCGGCCGCTTGTCGTCCCGGTTTTCCACCTGTCGCGACAGCTGCGACAGCGCCAGGATTGGAACGTTCAATTCCTTGGCGAGCGCCTTCAGGCTGGTGGTGATCTCGGTCACCTCCTGGACGCGATTGTCGGAGCGTTTGCCGCTGCCCTGGAGCAGCTGGATATAGTCCACCACCAGGACATCGAGCCCCTTCTGGCGTTTCAATCTGCGCGCCCGCGCGGTCAGCTGCGCGATCGACAGGCCACCGGTCTCGTCGACGTAGAACGGCAGCGACTGCAGCTCGATCGAGTGGTCGCGAATCTTGTCGAAATCGTTCTCGGAAATGCCGCCGCGGCGGATAGTGCTCGATGGAATGCCGGTCCGCTCGGCGATGATACGCGTGGCGAGCTGCTCGGCCGACATTTCGCAGGAGAAGAAGCCGACGATGCCGCCGTTCTTGGTCTTGTGGGTGCCGTCGGCGGCCAGCTCGTATTCGTAGGCCTGGGCGATGTTGAAGGCGATATTGGTGGCGAGCGCGGTTTTGCCCATGCCCGGACGTCCCGCCAGGATCACCAGGTCGGAGCGCTGCAGCCCGCCCATCTTGGTGTCGAGGTCGCGCAGGCCGGTGGCAATGCCGGACAGCTTGCCGTCGCGGTTGTAGGCCGCCGCCGCCATGTCGACCGCGACCGTGAGCGCTTGCGAAAACCGCTGGAAGCCGCCGTCGTACCGACCGGATTCGGCGATCTCGTACAGCCGCCGCTCGGCGTCTTCGATCTGGGCGCGGGGCGCGAAATCGACGGGCGCGTCGTACGCGACGTTGACCATGTCCTCGCCGATGTGGATCAGGTCGCGCCGGATCGCCAGCTCATAGATGGTTCGGCCGTAGTCGTGGGCGTTGATGATGGTTGTCGCCTCCGCCGCGAGGCGGGCGAGGTATTGCCCAACCGTCATCCCGCCAATGTCCGTGTCAGCGGGAACGAAGGTCTTGAGGGTCACCGGTGTCGCGATCTTACCGGCCCGGATCAGGCTGGCGGCGGTCTCGTAGATCAGCTGGTGGATCGGCTCGAACAGGTGCTTCGGCTCGAGGAAATCCGAGACCCGGTAAAACGCGTCATTATTGACCAGGATCGCTCCGAGAAGGCTCTGTTCAGCCTCGATATTATGTGGCGCGGCACGATAGGCCGGGGTTCCGGCGTCAGGCGCCAGTTTGAGGACGTTCGAATCGGTCGCGGGCATGGCTGGAGATTAGCGCCATTTTGGTCAAATGCGGGGCGCGTATGAAGCACCTCGCGCCGCCGCAGCGGAAGCGCCATCTTGCGGCGAAAAATGTTGCCTGTGGTCGCCGCAGAATGGCGGGCAAAAGCCCGCGCGGTTGGGCGCGCAGGGCTTGACCCTGCCTGCGACAGCTGACAGGGGCTATTCGCCGGCCAGCTGCAATTTCGGTCCCTTGACGCCCTCGATGCCGCGCAGCCGGGCTTCCTCGCGCGGAATGTAGTCGCGGGTCATGGGCACCACGTCCTGGCGCTTGGCGATCTGCAGCTGGAACACCATCATGTTCTGCTTGCGGAACGACATTTCGGAACTGGCCAGGTAGAATTCCCACATCCGGACAAACCGGGCGTCATAGAGCTGCTCGGCTTCCTCGCGCCGCGCCAGGAAGCGCTCGCGCCAGGCCTTCAGCGTTTCGGCATAGTGCAGCCGCAGGATCTCGACGTCGGTCAGCAGCAGGCCTGACTTCTCGATCGCCGGCAGAACCTCCGACAGCGCCGGGATATAGCCGCCGGGGAAGATATATTTCGCAATCCAGGGATTGGTGATGCCGGGACCCTCGGAGCGCCCGATCGCGTGCAGCAGCATCACGCCGTGGTCGTTGAGAAGTTCGGCGCAGCGCTGGAAGAAACGATCATAATAGGCGACGCCGACATGTTCGAACATGCCCACCGAGACGATGCGGTCGTATTGTCCCGGAACGTCGCGATAGTCCTGCAACAGGAATCTCGCGGACCCCGACAACCGCTTCTCCGCGGCGCGCACGTTGGAGACGGCGTGCTGCTCTTCCGACAAGGTGACCCCGGTGACGTCGGCGCCGGTCATCTCGGCGAGATAGAGCCCAAGGCCACCCCAGCCCGAGCCGATGTCGAGAATGCGATGGCCGCGCCCGGCCAGCAGCTTGGCGGCGACGTGCCGCTTCTTGGCCAACTGGGCGTCATCGAGGCTGGCGTCGGGCGTTTCGAAGTAGGCGCAGCTGTATTGCTTGTCGGCATCGAGGAATAGGGAATAGAGCCGACCGTCCAGGTCGTAGTGACTGGCGACATTGCGCTTGGACCGTCCGCGCGGGTTGAATTGCTGCAGGTGCCGCAGCAAGTAGCGCAACAGCCACCTCAGCTTGCCCCAGCGCGGGAGCATGTCAGCCTGGTCGAGGGCGATCGCCAGCACGTCAGCGATCGAGCCCTGTTCGACCGTGAGCGAGCCATCCATATAGATTTCGCCGAAGGCCAGTTCCGGGTCCAAAACCAGCCGGCGCTCGGCTTCGGCTGTCACCAGGCGGATCGCTGCAGGTGTTCCGGTTCCGTCTCCGCAGGTGAACCGGGTGCCGTCGGCCAGGATCACAGTAAGCGATCCGCGACGGATAAATCGTTGCAGAAAGAACTTCAGCACGCTGGTCATTGTCGCCACCCAATAATTCAACTAGCGCAAACGGCCATATCTGGTTGCGCGATTGCGCGGACGATTACCCTCTTTTCCGGTCCAGGTTAGCTCAACGGTATATTTAAGCATGACAGTGGCCAATCACCAAGACATCTTGGAACCGGGGCCGCGCATGGCCAGATTGCGCCGCATTGAGGCGCTTCCATTCGCCGCATAATCAGCTACATCTGGCGCCGATTACGATGCTCACGCGGGCCTGGAGGAATGGAATGGTAAGCCGAGCGCTCAGTTTGGCGGCGGCGTGTCTGCTGGGCTGTCTGGTTGCCGTTCCCGGTCAGGCTCAACAGAACCTCGATGCGGGCAAAAACGCGGTCCAGATCTTCAACGGCAATTGCAGTGCGTGCCACCGCAGCGCCAGGGGGCTGCTGCGGACGGTTTCGCCGTCGTCACTGCCTGAATTCCTGCGCGAGCACTACACGACCGGATCTGACATGGCGCAGATGCTGAGCGGGTATCTGACGTCGAACCGGGGCCCCGCCGCCGATCCCGGCACGGCAGCCGCCAAACGCGGCGCCAAGCTGCAGGGCGGGGTCAATCTCAGATCCGACGCACCGATCGGCAGCGCCGCGCCCGACGCCAAGGAGGGGGCAGAAAAGGACCAGCCGAAGGCCGACAAGAAGCCGCCGCGGGCGGCGACTGCCAAGCCCGAGGACGCGGGCTCGGAGCCTGCCGGCAAGCGCCGCGGTCGTCCGGACGTTGCCGCCCATCCCCCCGGAGTGGCGCCGGAGCGCGACGCGACGGGCCCGGCCAGTGGCGCAAGCCCGAAGCAGGGTGCCAGTTCGACACCGGCAAAGCGAAAACGGGGAGAACCACCGGTTACCTCGGGGCAACCTGAAGTCGCGTCGAAGCCGGAACCAGCCCCGCCGAAAGGGTCCGAACGGTCCATCGACGCGGCCGTTCCGGTTCCGGAGCCGGTCGTGCTGCCGCCTCCGAGCGCCGCCGACGTCAAGCCGGCTGACGTCAAGCCTGAGGCGCCCCCAGCGCCCGAGAAAACGATGGCCGATAAGCCGTTGGATGCGCCGAAGCCGGCGCCCCCGGCCGAAGCGGCGGCAGCCGTACCGGCGGGGCCGCCCGCGCCGCCGATTTCGCAATAGCCGCGCGCGCCGCCGGGGCGCGACGGGGCTGCTTCAACGATGTGACGAGAGGTTGCCGTCGGCACGAAAAACCCGGCCGGAGAACCCGGCCGGGTTTGACGGGGGCCCGTGTGGCCGCCCGTTACTTGTCGGTTGCCGCCTGCGGCGCCGGCTCGACGTCTTCGTGCTGAGCTTCCGGATCGAAGAATTCGCCCGCAGCCGCCAGGGCTTCCGCAGCGGCGTCCTGGTCTTCCTTGCGGCTGTTGACGTCCTCGCCGCGGTTGATCCGCTGCGCCTCGTCGGCGCTGCGCGCGACAGTGACCGTGACCCCGGCTTCGACCTCGGGGTGGACGGCGATGGCGACCTTGTGCTGGCCGATGGTCTTGATCGGGGCATCGAGCAGGACCTGCGAGCGGTTGACGCTGACCCCCTCGGCGTCGAGCGCCGCGATGATGTCGCGCACCGACACCGAACCGAACAGCTGCCCGGTTTCCGAAGCCTGGCGCAGCACGATGACGTTCTTGCCGTCGATCTTCTCGGCGACCTTGGCGGCCTCACCCTTGGCCTCCAGGTTGCGGGCCTCGAGCTCGGCTTTCATGCCGTCGAATTTTTGCCGGTTGTCCTTGGTCGCGCGCAGCGCCTTGCCCCGCGGCAGCAGGAAATTGCGGGCGAACCCGTCCTTGACGCGCACGACTTCGCCCATCTGGCCGAGCTTGGCGACACGTTCCAATAGAATGACTTCCATGTTCAGTTCTCCTGGTGCTGGTAATCGAAAATCAAGGTGACAAGGTAGGGGGGTGAAGCGCGCGTTGCTTGCGGCGGCGAAAGCCGAAAATGGCATCGGCAATTCCCACCAGCGCGATCGCAACGAGCGGCCAGCCGAACACGGCCACGACGGCATAGCTGCCGGCGAGCCACAGCCCGCGCATGGTCATGGCTTGCGTCAGGGTGTGGAGCACCGCAAAGCCGGCCAAGGCGTAGGCCGCGATCAGGGCGGTGGTGATGATTTGCGCGAACAGGGCCGACAGTCCGCCGGAAAAGCACAGCAGGATCCCGACCGCGAGGACTGCGAGCGTCAGCGGGGGAAATTCGATCAGGTTCAGCGGCGGCCAGGGCCGCATCAGGCGGCCGGAGGTTTGGACGATCTTGGCCGCAAGCCAGAGATTGAGCGTAAGCGCCGCCATCGTGACCATGGTCGCGGCGGCAGGCGCGATCGTCACCAGAACGGTGACGAGACTGTCGGTTTCGGCCGCATCAGTGCCGTCGGACGTTGCGAAGATCCGGCTCAGGCCATGCTTGAGGACGTCGGTGATGGTGGTGGTGTCGCTGCCCAGCGAAAGCAGCGCGGCGATCGTGGTCAGCGATGCGAAGGCGGCGATCCAGAGCACCAGGCGGCCGGCGGGATACCAGTGCAAAGTCGGCGCGGCATTGGTCTCGGCTGCGGACCGCGCCAGCATGGCGAGATGCCCGAGCCACCACCCCGGCAGCGCCACGGTGAGCGCGAACGCGGTCATGTAGGGGAGGCCGAGGATCAGCCCGATGCCGGCGCAGGTGACGACGCCGCCGATCAGGGCCGTCGCCGATCCCCAGCCCAGCGCGGCAACCATCAGCGGCAACGGCGCCAGATAGAACAGGACAAGCGAGATCAGCGCGCCCGAAACCACGGACACGAACATCAACGCCGCGGCGCAGCCGGCGGCAAGGGCGATGACAAATTGCACGATCATCAGCTGTCCCGCTCCTTTCGAGCGGTTAGAGGTCCCGCGGACCCCAACCTTCGGCCCGGGCGTCGAGCCCGCGCCTTATGAACATCGAACCGGCGCCAGCGGTGTCCCGCCGGCGCCAGTGTGCGTCAGCGGATCACGTAGGGAAGCAGACCGAGAAAGCGCGAGCGCTTGATCGCGCGGGCGAGTTCGCGTTGCTTCTTGGCGGATACGGCGGTGATGCGGCTCGGCACGATCTTGCCGCGCTCGGACACGTAACGCATCAGCAGCTTGGAATCCTTGTAGTCGATCTTCGGCGCGTTGTCGCCCGTGAACGGGCAGGACTTGCGGCGGCGAAAGAACGGGCGGCGTGCACCTGCTTCAGCCATCTCGATTACTCCTCGGTCTCGGCCACGACGTCTTCACGGGGGCGGCGCGGTCCGCGATCGCCCCGGAATCCGCCACCTTCGCGATCGCCACGGAAACCGCCTTCGCGCTCGCCGCGGAATCCGCCGCCACGATCATCGCGATCGCGGTCGCGATCGGCCTTGCGCATCATCGCCGAGGGGCCTTCCTCGAGCTCGTCGACCCGCACCGTGAGGTAGCGAATGACGTCCTCGTTGATCCGTTCCTGGCGCTCGATCTCGGACACCACGGCCGCCGGGCCGTCGATGTTGAACATCACGAAATGCGCCTTGCGGTTCTTGTTCATGCGGTAAGTCAGGGAGCGAAGGCCCCACGACTCGGTCTTGGTGACCTTGCCGCCAAGGCTTTCGACCACGCCGGCAAGCTGCGTTGTAAGTTCTTCGACCTGCTGGGTGCTCGCATCATGGCGCGCGAGAAAAACATGCTCGTAAAGAGGCATGGCTGTCCTTTCCTGGTTGACGTGGCACCCCGGCGGCAAGCCCTTCGAGCCCTTCGGGAAAGGCTCGATTGCTCAGAAGGCGGGAACACGGGACGTCGGACCAGAGGCCCTGCCGCGGCAATGTCTCATGACGAGAGATATTGACTTGGTCGTCCGTTCAGCTCCCGGCCGGAAGCGCACGAATGACGCGCCTTATACGGGATATTCGCGGGATATCAAGATGCCCGCGGATCCGCAGCCGCGACCGGCGCGGACAGGGGAGTGCCTGCTGCCGAGGTCGGCCATGCCCGAGCCGGCGCCTGACAGCTTGACGGAGGTTAGTTGTCTGTTGTACAAACAACTAAATTGGAGGGTGCGAGGATGATGGCTGAGCCGGTCAGAGGGGTGCCAAGGCACTCAGCGCGTGCCACCCGCAGCGCCGGGCAGCGGATGCGGACCTGCCTGCTCGACCACGCCAGCGTGCTGTTCAGGGCCCGCGGCCTCAGCGCGGTGGCAATCGCGGATATCGCGGCGGCGGCGGACGCGTTTCCGAGCCAGATCACCTACTATTTCGGCTCCAAGGAAGCCCTGTTCGTGGAGGCGGCCTGTCGCGACCTGCTGCACGCCGCGCGCGCGGCGGAGGAGGCGGCTCACGCCGCCAGCGACCGCCACGGGTACTTCCGAGCCCTGGTGGAGAGCGTGATCCACGCCGACGCGCTCGGCTTCTTCGTCGAGGCAATGACCTTGGCGCGGCGGCGTCCGGATCTTTCGCCGCTGATTGCCCGCACGGTGGAGCGTCTGCAGGACGAGGGGCTGCGCGCCTATGCCGGTGAGATGAAGGCGCGTGGTTGGCTGTCGCGGCAGGACCCCGCGCTGCTCGCGCGCAGGTTCTGGACCGTCGCCATCGGCATCACGATCGAGGGACATGCCACCCGCCGGCCGGCCGGCCTGCTCGTCACCGACATGATGGCGCTGCTGGAGACGCCGCCGTCCGCCGGAGCGGCTCCGGTGCCGTTGCGGGCGGTCGCCAGCGACAGGGTCGACCAGCCGGCCGACCAGGCTAAGGATCAGCCATGACAGCGCTTCGCAAGCGGGCCCGCAACTTCATGACCGATGCCGAACTGATCGAGGTGCGCACCCGCTCGACCTGGAAGGGGGGCGCCCTGATCGCCCACGCCTGGGCCGTGATTGCCGCCGCCATCGTCCTGGTGGTGGTCTGGCCCAACCCGCTGACCTATCTGCTGGCGGTGGCTGTGATCGGATCGCGCCAGCTCGGTCTCGCGATCCTGATGCACGACGGCGCGCACGGTTGTCTCTCCGCCGACGAGACGCTCAACATGCGGCTGAGCCAGTGGCTGTGCGCCTACCCGATCTTCGCGGAAACGCGCGCCTATCGCCGCTACCACCTGCAGCATCACGCGCGGACCCAGCAGGACGACGACCCCGATCTGGTGCTGTCGGCGCCGTTTCCGATCACGTCGGCGAGCTACCGGCGCAAGTTCATCCGCGATATCACCGGCCAGACCGGCTATCAGCAGCGCAAGGCCCAGCTGCTCAACGCGCTCGGCGACAGCGATTGGCCGCTGTCGCGCCGGCTTTCGCATTTCTGGCAGAAGCTCGGCCCGCAATGCGTCACCAACGCCGCGCTGTTCGCCGTGTTGGCGCTGGCGGGAGCGTGGTGGGCCTATCCGCTGCTGTGGCTGGTGCCGTTGCTGACCTGGATGATGGTGATCACCCGGATCCGCAACATCGCCGAGCATGCCGTCGTGCCCGACAGCAATGATCCGTTGCGCAACACCCGAACGACGCGCGCAGGCTGGCTCGAGCGGGCCTTCATCGCCCCCTATTACGTCAACTATCACCTCGAGCATCACCTGCTGTTCTACGTGCCCTGCTACAACCTGCCGCGCGTGCACGAGATTCTGAACCGCAGCCGCTACGCCGGTCGGATGGAGGTGCAGCCGGGCTACGCCGCCGTGCTGCGGCTCGCCACGGCCAGGCCCGCCGACCAGGATCGCCCCGGCGCGCTGGCCAGCAATGTGCGGCGCTCGCGCACCGGCGCCTCGGTGAGCGGCGATCAGGCCGCCTCGGGTTTCTAGCGCGCCGGCGTGCGCGCCATCCACGCCGCGAGGCCTTCGCGCAGGTCCCGCGTCGGCGCGAGACGGGCAAACTGCTCGCTCTCGATCTGCAGGCCTTCTGCAATGCCGACGTTCAGGCCGCGGCTTACCGCGGCGAGGATGGCGGCGACCGCGGTGGGGGAATGCCGAATGATGCGCGCGGCAAGCGCACGCGCCTGCTCCAGCAGGTCTTCGTGCGCGACCACCCTGTTGACGAGGCCGATCTCGAGCGCCCGCGCCGCCGGAAACGGATCGCCGGTGAGCAGGAGCTCGAACGCACGCTTGCGCCCCACGAGCCGCGGCAAACGCTGGGTGCCACCGAAGGTCGGCGGCATCGCGAGCCTGATTTCCGGCTTGGCGAAGGTGGCGCGGTCGCTCGCCACCGCCAGGTGCACGGCTTCGGTGATTTCGCAGCCGCCGCCGAATGCCAGCCCGTTCACCGCGGCGATGACCGGCTTCGGGAAGTTTTCGAGGCGCGCGGTCATGGCCTGTCCGCGCCGGACGAACTCACGCACCGCGACGTCGGCGCCGCGCGCCACGCGCGTCGAGAATTCGTGGATGTCCGCTCCCGCCGAAAAAGCCCGGTCACCCGCGCCGGTCAGGATCACGGCGTGTACCCCGGTGTCGGCTTCGAGGCTCTCGAGCAGCGCCATGAACCGGTCGATCAGCTCGAAATTCAGGGCGTTGAGTTTTTCCGGCCGGTTGAGCGTAACCAGCGCGACCTGGTCGTTGATGTCGAAGACGATGGGGGCGGACATGGCAAGGTTTTCCTGCGGCAAACGGGTCGTCGGCACGCTAATCCCGCAGCCCAATTGAGTATACTCACTGAGTAGTATACATACGGGGCATGCCGAGATCGGGCCAAGCCACCCGCCAGCGCATTCTCGCGGCGGCCTCAACTCTGTTCTATCGCGACGGGATCCGGAGCGTGAGCGTCGACGCCGTCGCCGCGAAGGCCGGCGTCACCAAGCGCACGCTCTACTATCACATCAAGAGCAAGGACGAACTGGTGGCGGCCTATCTGGAGGCGCGCGACCAGCCCAATCTGGCGCTGTTCAGACGCTGGTTTGAAGAGACCGACGGCGGGGTGGCGGCGAAGGTCCGCGGCATTTTCCTGAAACTCGCCGCCTCCGCGCGGCATCCCAAATGGCGCGGCTGCGGTTTCCTGCGAACCTCCGCCGAACTGGCCAACCTGCCGGGACACCCGGCCATCAGGATCGGTTCGGCGCACAAGAAGAAATTCGAGCACTGGCTGGCGTCGATCTTGGAGGATGCGCGCATTTCGTCGCCCGCGCTGCTGGCGCGCCAGATCGTGCTGCTGCTCGACGGCTCGTTCGCCGTCGTCTTGCTGCACCGCGACCCGGCGTATATGGAAGCCGCCGGCGATGCGGCCTTCAAGCTGGTCGGCGCCGCGCTCGCGGCACGGCCGGCGGGCCGCGGGCGGCGCGGGCCGGCTTGACAGGGCCGCCTCTCTTGGTGTGGTGGTGCGCAGATCCATCGCGATCGGAAGTCTTGCCGGTCGCGCCACAGGATGCGTCTCGCTCGGCTTGAAGGACCAACGGCATGTCAGCAGCATTCACTTTTCCGGGGCAGGGGTCTCAAGCGGTCGGCATGGGCAAGGCCCTTGCGGACGCCTTTCCCGCGGCGCGCGCCGTCTTCGATGAGGTCGATGCCGCGCTCGGCGAGAAACTGACGGCAACGATCTGGGACGGCCCGGCGGAGACCCTGCAGCTCACGGAGAACGCCCAGCCCGCTTTGATGGCGGTGTCGCTGGCGGCGCTTCGAGTGCTGGAAGTCGAAGCCGGCATTGCGGTCGAACGCGACGCCGTGTTTGTTGCGGGCCATTCTCTCGGCGAATACTCGGCGCTGGCCGCGGCGCGCGCGATCTCGATTACCGACACCGCCCGGCTGCTGCGGATTCGCGGCCGGGCCATGCAGAAGGCCGTGCCGGTCGGCGTGGGCGCAATGGCCGCGCTGCTTGGCCTCGATTATGAGGCGGCGGTCGCGGTCGCGGCCGAGGCGGCGCAAGGCCAGGTCTGCGACGCCGCCAACGACAACGGCGGTGGCCAAGTGGTGGTGTCGGGCAACCGCGAGGCGGTCGACCGTGCGGTCGAGATCGCCAAGACCCGCGGCGCCAAGCGCGCGATGCTGCTGCCGGTCTCGGCGCCGTTCCATTGCCGGCTGATGCAGCCTGCGGCCGACGCCATGGCGGAGGCATTGGCCGGCGTCGCGATCAAGGCTCCCGTCGTTCCGCTGGTTGCCAATGTGCTGGCGGCGCCGATCACGGCGCCGGACGAGATTCGCCGACGTCTGGTCGAGCAGGTGACCGGCACGGTGCGCTGGCGCGAGTCGGTCTCGTTCATGGCCGGGCAGGGCGTCCGGCTGTTCGTGGAAATCGGGGCCGGCAAGGTGCTGTCGGGCCTCGTCAAGCGGATTGCCGACGGCGCGGTGGGGCTTGCGGTGGGAGCGCCTGGCGACATGACCGCGGCGAAGGATGCCATCGCCGCCGCCCGCGGCGGCTGATTTCAGGTTTTCCCGGGCGGGACGGTCGCAATCGATGCCTGGTCGCCTTGCAGAGCCGAGGCGGCGTCGCTGTCGTCCTTGAGCTCGATGCCGGTGATGCCGCTGCGCAGGGCCTCGCCGATCAGCCATGCCAGCTTGAAGGCGGCGCCGGCGTAGCTCAGGCCCTCCGGGCGCACGTTGGAGATGCAGTTGCGGTCGGCGTCGGCCCGGCCGCGAAACGGTGAATGCGTGATGTAGATGCCGAGGCTGTCGGGCGAACTCAGGCCGGGCCGCTCGCCGATCAGGATGATCGCCAGCCGGGCCTGCATCAGGTCGGCAATTTCGTCGGCAAGCGCCACCCGGGCCTGCTCGGCGATGACGAGGGGCGCAAGGCTGAGCTGCGGACCCAGCAGCGGCCGCAGCGCCCCGAGCAGCGGCACCGCGTGGCGGCTGACCGCGAGCGACGACAGCCCGTCGCCGATCACGAAACAGAGGTCGCACGGCGCCGGGGGCCTGCCGCGCAACACGCCGGCGTCCCCGGGGTCGAGGACCCTGCCGAGGTCGGGGCGGCGCAGATATGTGGCACGGTCCCGGGCGCGGCTGCGGACCCGGACAACGTCCCAGTGCTGTTGCCGCAAGACCGCTTCCAGCGCGTCAACGTCGAGCGTTGCCTGAACGGCGTCGCGGGCAAGCGCGTGCGCCCAGCCGAAGCGCAGCACCTCGTCGGTCGGCAGCCCGTTGCCGGCGCGGCCGAGCGCAACCCGTGCCGGCGTCAGCGCCCGCCAGTCGTTCCACGGGCTGTCCGTGACGATCGGCTCGGTCATGGCGATAGCGCCTTGAGCGCCGCCATTCCGCTCTCCAGGGCACCGGCCGACGGCGGGCGCAGGCGTCCCGCGGCGTCGGTAATCGCCATCCGCTGCAGCCAGGCTTCGAATTCCGGCGCGCGCCTCAGGTTCAAGGTCTCGCGCACGAACAACGCGTCGTGAAACGACGTGCTTTGATAATTGAGCATGACGTCGTCGGCTCCGGGGACGCCCATCACGAAATTGACGCCGGCGGCGCCGAGCAGGACCAGCAGCGTATCCATGTCGTCCTGGTCCGCCTCGGCGTGGTTGGTATAGCAGATATCGCAGCCCATCGGCAGGCCGAGCAGCTTGCCGCACAGGTGGTCCTCGAGCGCGGCCCGAATGATCTGCTTGCCGTCATACAGATATTCCGGTCCGATGAACCCGACCACCGTATTGACCAGCAGCGGCTTGTAGCGCCGCGCGAGCGCATAGGCGCGCGCCTCGCAGGTCTGCTGATCGACCCCGAAATGGGCGTCCGCCGACAGCGCGCTGCCCTGTCCGGTCTCGAAATACATGACATTGTCGCCAATGCTGCCGCGCCGTTGCGCCAGCGCGGCGCTGCGCGCGTCGTCGAGCAGGTCGGGGGTGACGCCGAACGAAAGGTTGGTCTTCTCGGTGCCGCCGATCGACTGGAACACGAGGTCGACCGGGGCCCCGCTCGCGATCAGCCGCAGCGTCTGGGTGACGTGCGCCAGCACGCAACTCTGGGTCGGAATCTGGAAACGCTGGATGATCTCATCGAGCATGCGCAGCATGTCGCCAAGCGCCGGCATGCTGTCCGACACCGGATTGACCCCGATCACGGCGTCACCCGCACCCATCAGAAGCCCGTCCAGCGTCGACGCCGCGATGCCGCGCAGGTCGTCGGCCGGGTGATTGGGCTGCAGCCGAACCGACATGTGGCCGGCAAGCCCGATGGTATCGCGGAAGCGCGTCACCACCTGGCATTTGCGTGCCACCGCCACCAGATCCTGATTGCGCATCAGCTTCGATACGGCTGCCACCATCTCGGGGATGAGGCCGGGGGCCACCGCGGCCAGGACCTCCGGGGTTGCCTGGTCCGACAGCAGCCAGTTGCGAAACTCGCCCACCGTGAGGCTTGCCACCGGCGCGAAGGCGGTCGCATCATGGCCGTCGATGATCAGGCGGGTGACGTTGTCATCCTCGTAGGGGATCAGCGCCTCGACCAGAAACTGCTTCAGCGGCACGTCGGCGAGCACGAAACGGGCCGCCATGCGTTGCTGGGCCGTGCTCGCGGCGATGCCGGCGAGACTGTCGCCCGACCGTGGGGGGCTCGCGCATGCCATTACCTGCCGGAGGTCGTCGAAGGCGAAACTCTGCGACTGAAGGATCGTTCGATAGCGCATCGGCCGCTCGCTGGCTCCGGACGGCCGTTAGTGGCCGGCCGGACCGGGCCGAGCATAGCGAGCGGTTGCGCCATCAGGCAATCGCAGGTAACCGGCGGCGAGCCATTCGCGCGCCCGGTCCCGGAACAGCCATGGGCGGACCCCGACAGGGGTCATTGACGAACGGCTCTCGATAGCGCATCGGCCGCTCGCTGGCTCCGGACGGCCGTTAGTGGCCGGCCG
>JBKQQE010000382.1:0-13310 GCA_052326245.1 Xanthobacteraceae bacterium
CTCGATCTGTGCGGCCTGCCGTGGTGAGCTAGTGTGGTGGATTTGTCATTCGATTTAGTATCGCCGCGAACTCTCCAAGCGAATGTCAAATCCAAAACCACACTAGAATCTTATAGTTGCTAGTGTCCCTATGGTTCTAACATTCGCAAAAGAGCCCGCCGCAAAGTGATGCGAATGTTAGAACCGGGACACTAGACAGAACCGCACCCGCCGCATGGCCCGGCACTGCAGCCGCCGCGCCGCCGCCCCCGTCCCGTGGCATACTCGCAGCGATTCGAGACGGTTCGCGAGGCTCGTGGCATCGCGCGGGTTGAGGCATGACGCAGTTGAAGCCATGAGGTCGCTATCACCCGGAATCGGCCGGCCGCGCGGGCGCCGCGGCCACGCCATGGTTGTGATCGTGTCCACGGTGATCGGAGCCGCCGCGGTCGCCACGATCAGCTATCTGCTGTGGCCGACCTGGACGCCCGCCGGCGCCAACGACCCGGCGCGGCTGCCGATCAGCATCGGCAACACCCTGTTCAATGTGCCGACGCCCGCCGTGCGGATATCTGTGCAGCGCCGCACGGGGCCGCAGGACCGGGTCGATCTCGCCTTCAGCTATCCCTCGCTTGCGCCCGGGGTAGAGACCCGGCACGTCAGCATCGACACCGTCGAGCAGACGCCGCAGTCGATCGATGTCATCTTCCTGTCGATCGCCGCCCATGGCAGCGCGCTGGCGCCGGAAGAGCGCGCCCGCACCATCTATCCACGCTACGTCGAGACGGCGGCCACCGTCGACGACGGCCTCGCCAGGCGCGCGTTCCGCGATCCGTCGCCTTACGCCAATGAAGATCTGTTCGTTGCGACGACGCCGGCGCTGATTGCGCGCTGCAGCCGCGACGGCGAGACCCCGGGCATCTGCCTCAGCGAACGGCGGCTGAACGGCGCGGACCTGACGTTCCGCTTTCCGCGCGCCTGGCTCAGCGACTGGCGCAACGTCGCCGCGGCGATGCAGCACATCGTCGACGATATCTACAAGCCGCGGGCTTGAAGCCCCTCACGCCTCTTCTTCGAGGTCCGTTTCCAGGATTGCGATCTGGAGCTGGTAGGAGCGGTCATCGTCTTCGTCGTCGACGAACAGCACGCCGACGAACTCCTCGCCGATATAGACTTCCGCGGAATCGTCCTTCTTCGGCCGCGGCACGACGCGCATTTTGCTGTTGCCGAACAGGCGCTTCAAATAGGCATCGAGCTTTCTGACTTCCTGAACGTTCACGAGCGTCTCCAACACGGGGAATAATCGGCAGAGGGTTTAGGCCAAATCGGGCGCGGCCGCCAGAGCGCGCCGCAGTCTTCGCCAGGCGAGTTTTGTGGTGACTTCGATGGCCGCCGCACCCGGTCCGTCCCGAGGCGGGAAAGACCGGCTGATGCGCGGCGCGGCGTCAGAGCGGCGCGTCGAAGCCCATCGCGTTGATCATCTGGTCCATGGTCCGCGACGGCTCCGAGCATCCGGCCGTGCCCACCACTTTTGCAGGAACGCCAGCGACCGTCACATTGTTGGGCACCGGCTTGACCACCACCGAGCCCGCGGCGATCCGCGCGCAATGGCCGACCTCGATATTCCCGAGAATCTTGGCCCCTGCCCCGATCATGACGCCATGGCGGACCTTGGGATGCCGGTCCTCGTTCTCCTTGCCGGTGCCGCCGAGCGTGACGCCGTGCAGGATCGACACGTCGTCCTCGATCACCGCGGTCTCGCCGACCACGAGGCCGGTCGCATGATCAAGGAAGATCCCCCGCCCGATCTTCGCCGCCGGGTTGATGTCGGTCTGAAACACGGCCGACGACCGGCTCTGGATGTAATAGGCGAAGTCCTTGCGGCCCTGATGCAACAGCCAATGCGCGAGACGGTGCGCCTGCAGCGCGTGGAAGCCCTTGAAATACAGCAACGGATCGATGAAGCGCGAGGTCGCCGGGTCACGGTCGTAGACCGCCACCAGATCGGCCCGGAACGCGTTGCCCATGTCGGGCTGATCGCGCAACGCCTCGTCGAAGGCGAGCCGGATCAGGTCGCCGGGCAGTGCGGCGTGATCGAGACGCTCCGAGATGCGATGCACCACCGCGAGCTCGAGGCGCTCGTGATGCAGCACCGAAGAATAGATGAAAGTCGCGAGTTCGGGCTCGCGCCGCACGATTTCCTCGGCTTCGGTCCGCACGCGGGTCCAGATCGGGTCGACAGTCTGGAGGACCGAATGCACATCTGGATTGGGTTTTGCCATATCGGGTATCCTGAGGCCGTTCCATTTAGTTATTGTACCACATAATCGGTCCGGAAACCGTGACAAGCCACCGACAAGGCCGCCGGTCATTTTAACTTAACGCGGGATTGACCTGCGGGCCGCCGGCCCCCTGGCGGCCGTCAGGGGCGACTGGAGAGGAAGTCGAGCACGCCGGTCTTGAACACCTTGTCGCCGACGGCGCGCATGTGGTCGCGATCGGGAATATCGAGGACCTGCGCCTGCGCGATCACCTCCCCCAGCGCGTGCGCGGAGCCCGCTACCTCGTCGGTGGTGCCAACCGCAATCAGAACCGGAACGGTGATCGCGGCGGCCTCGGCACGGCTCATCAGCCGGCGCGAGCCGCGCAGGCATGCCGCCAGCGCCCGGCGGTCGGACCGGGTCTGCTCGGCAAAGGCCCTGAAGGTCCGCCCCACCGGATCGGTGACGTCGGCAAGCTGATCAGCCTCCAGCGCCAATGCCACATTTTCCCCCGGCCCGCCGCCCGCGATCAGGCCCATGCCGATTCCACCGAGCACAGCCGCACGCACCCGCTCCGGGGAGTTGTAAGCGAGCAAGGCGGTGATACGGCCGCCCAGCGAATAGCCCATGATATCGGCCCGGCTGATCGTGAGATGATCCATCAGGGCGCGGACATCGCCGGCCATGGTTCCGAGATAGTAGTTTTCGGGATCATAGAGCTTGGTCGAGTCGCCGTGACCGCGATTGTCCAGCGCAATCACCCGCCGTCCCGCTTTGGTCAATTCCGACACCCAGCCCGGATAGACCCAGTTGACGTTCTTGCTGGAGGCAAAGCCATGAACCAGCACGATCGGGTCGCCCTCGCCTTCGTCGAGATATGCAATTTCAACGGCGCCGTTCCTGAAGCTCGGCATCGAACCATCCATCGTGATCAGGGGAAGGCGCCTGCCCTAAAGAATTTGGGCGGGAACCGCAAGCTGCGCCCCCGGCATGGCGGCCACGCGGAACCGCGCAGGGGCAGCCTGCGCCGTGGCCACCCGCAGCGCGCGGCGGGCCCGGGCCCGGCGCGACCACGCTGCCCCGACCCGCTCCGCGGTGGCCTTGATCGAACACAGAAAACCAAGCAGCGCCAACGCGGCTCCCATCAGCCAGAGCGACAGGTCGAAGGCGCCGGCCAGCAGCAGCAGCGCCCCCCGTCCCAGCAGTTTCAGGATGGCGCGGGTCTGCGAGCCCTTGGACTCGGCCAGACGCGCGGCGCGCGCAATGTCTTTCGGACCTTCGGCGACGCGCAGGGTGTCGAGCGCGCCGTGCAGCCCCGCGCTCTCGCCGATCCGTCCGACATCCTTCACCGCGCGCAACACTTCGCCAGCCTTGCCGGCGCGGAACGCGGTGCGCACCGCCTCCACGCTCGCGCCGGGCCGCAGCAGCGAGGCCGACGTCACGGCCTGCTGCATCTCCTCCACATCGACGATGTCGCGCGCCGACCGTTCGGCCCATTCGCTGAGGCCGGCACCGAGACGGCCGGCCTTGCGCGCGTCCTTGACCAGCGTGAGCCCGGTGCGCACGGGCGCCGCACCGCCAAGCGAAACATACGTGGCCGCGGTCACGGCGATCCCGGCGGCCGCCAGACCGAGCACCAGCCGGTCGGGCTCCTCGCCGCGCGCCAGCCGGCCTGCTTCGCGCACCACGTCGCGGACATCGCCGAACACGAAGAGATCGCCGGTGACCGTGCCGGAGAGACTCGGCAGGTCGCTGGCTTCGCCGCGCAACAGCCCGCTCGCGAATTGTGTCGCCACATGGCTGGCGGAGCCCTCCTCCTGCACCGCGGCGGCGACGCGCGCAGCGACATCCTCGGTCACCGGAACACCATGGGCTGCCGCAAGATCGCAAAAGCTCTGTGCAAGGCCCGCATCATTGCCAGCCAGCGCCTGATCGATCTGGCGCTCGATCGCCGCGCGATCGAGCGCGGCGCCGTGCAGCTGCGCGTCGGCCAGGGCGACCGGGTCATCCTGCGCGAGCAGGACCTCGATGGCGTGGCGCGCCCGCGGCCACAGCCCAGTCAGCGCGGCAGCAAACATCATGGCGGCGACCACCGCGATCGCGCCCGGCGACCGCAAGCCACGCATTCGTGACATCCTGTGATCCCGCAGCATTCCGTCGCGTGGCATGGCGCGATTGCCTTCCGTTGTCACCGTTGCAGCGCTTTCCTGACGCCGCCCGACTAACCAAAGCGCGGCGTCCAAGTATTCAAGTGTCCATCCGACGAAAGAAGGGCTTTTCACCCACGATAACATTGTGTCGAATTTGCATAGTTCCAGATCGCGCGGCAGCCCGAAACCTTGACCAACCCGGGCTTTCTTGTCGGTCGTGGATTTGACGCTTCGCGGTCTGGAACTCGCTGCAATTGACAAGTATGGTGCGGTGCGTCACATCGGCTGCCTCGATCAAGCGGGCCGCCGGTGGTGGGAATTTGCTTGGTGGATATGCTTGGACGTTACGGGACTTAGGCGGCTGCCATGGGCGGCATCACAGGTGCATAGAATGGCAGATCACGTGGTTCCTCATTTTCACAACGATGCCGGGGTTTCCGTCATCGAGATTGGTGCCCGCGAGTTCATGTGTGTCGGAGCCAACCCGCCGTTCGATCATCCGCACGTGTTTCTCGACCTCGGCAACGACAACGAGATCATCTGCCCGTATTGCTCGACGCTGTACCGCTTTGCGGCGGACCTTTCGGAAGGCGAATCGCGTCCGCCGGAATGCCTCCTGAAGGACAAAGCAGCCTGAGCCGGCGCGGTCGGGGTCGCGCGCGACCGCCGCGCGGCCACCGGCGACGTCGCCGGCAGACCGCAGCGCCGTCACGGCAGAGTCCGGCGCTGCGTGGACCCGATTGGCATTGCCAGTGTAAAAGTTGCTTGGCTTTCCCTTGATTGATGCGAACCAGACCAGAGGCGACCGGGCGAGCCACGCGGGGGCCCGCACCATCGTCGTCGCCGGCGCCGGAATCGGCGGTCTGACCGCGGCGCTGGCGCTGGCGGCCAAGGGTTTCCGGGTCATCGTCCTGGAAAAGTCGCAGCGCCTGGAGGAAGTCGGGGCGGGTCTCCAGCTGTCCCCCAACGCCAGCCGCATCCTCATCGACCTCGGCCTGCGCGAAGCGCTGGAACGGCGCGTCATCGCGCCGGAGGCGATCAGCATTTTCAGCGCCCGCGCCGGCGGCGAAATCGCACAGATTCCGCTCGGCGAGCCGGCAAGCTTTCGCTACGGGGCGCCCTACTGGATCGTGCACCGCGCCGACCTGCAACAGGCGCTGCTCGAACGCGTCGCCATTACGGCGGACATCGACCTGCGCCTCGGCGCGCAATTCGAGGACGTGGCCCATTACGGCAAGGGCGTCACGGTGGTGCAGCGTCGCGGCACGACACGCCATCAGGAGCCCGCGCTGGCGCTGATTGGCGCGGACGGCGTATGGTCCGCGGTCCGCAACCAGTTGTTCCCGAAAGTGCAGGCGAGCTTCAGCGGACGCATCGCCTGGCGCGGCACCGCCGACACCGCCCAATTGCCCAGCAAGTTCAAGCTTGGACGCGTTCTGCTCTGGCTCGGCCCCAACGCCCATCTGGTGGCCTACCCGGTGTCCGGGGGACAACGCCTCAACGTGGTCGCCGTGTCAGCCGGAACCTGGAACCGGCCGGGCTATAACGAGAGCGCAGAACCGGCCGACATCCGGACCCAGTTCGACATCAGAAATTGGCCGATCTCGGCGCGGATGCTGGTAGGCGCCGTCGACGGCTGGCGACGCTGGGCGCTGTTCGGTGTCGATGGCAGCGCGCCGTGGGTGAGCGGGCGGGTGGCCCTGCTCGGCGATGCGGCACATGCGATGTTGCCGTTCGTCGCCCAAGGCGCCGCCATGGCGATCGAGGACGCCGCGATTTTGGCCGATCGGTTGTCGGGCACCATCAATGATCCGGCAGGCATTCCCGCCGCACTTGAACACTACGCGGCTGCGCGTCAGGCCCGGGTGGTTCGAGTCCAGCGTACCGCGCGGCGCAGCGGACAGATCTATCACCTGCGCGGAGCCATGGCGCTGGCGCGGGATACCTTCATCCGGCTCGCGGGCGGCCCGCGGCTCCTGGCGCGGCAGGACTGGATCTACGACTGGCGGCCGCGCTGAGGCGCAACGCAGCGAGGTTAGTGCCGCCCTGGCGGGGGCGGCGCGGCCGCGGCTGCTGGATCGGGCTTTTCCGGCGGCAAGACCTGGCTGTCGCAGTGCTCACGCTTCCAGACCTGGTCCGCGAGCAAGGCCGACGCGCGCGCCGACACCAGATCATTGCCGTAGGCGACCTCGGCGACCGCCGTACCGCCAGTCCCGGTTTCCGCACGCGCCACCAGGCCGCGTAATTCGGCGACACGCTTGGCGTTCTCGCGGCGGGCGGTGCGCAGCTGCGCGCAATTGTAGAGGTCATATTTGGATGGATCGGCGAAGGCGCCGGACATGGCGTCGGGCATCTGGGTGCAGCCCGTGAGCGCCGCGGCGGCGCACGCGCCCAGCGCCAGCATGGCGGCGGCGCGGCGGATCTTCAGGCTCGAAAGCCGGGCTTTCACGGAATCGATGGTCATCAGGATTTCATAGGCGCATGGAGTTGAGGTTGCGTAAAGCGTGCGCTCGTGTCGGGAATGAGGCCTAAGGCCGCGCGGGCGCGACCGAACGGCAATCCCTTATGGTCGCTGCTGTTTTTTGGATTCTGCCAGGGCCGGCGACAAACCGGCGGAAGTGTGTCCGCGGCGGAAGCCAGGGCCGGAAGCGATGCTCAACCGCTCACCGCAGCCGATGCCGCGGACCGAGAGCCGACCTCGCTGCCGACGGCAGCGCCAGCAATCTATGATAGAATTGTTTTGGCGCCACGTCCGGCTTGCGAACGCGGCGCCGGTCAGGCTCGCTTGCGAGCCGGCAAATCACACGGCGATATCCTCTCTGCCACGGGAGACCCAGCCATGAACGAGCTTCTATCCACGTCCCCCGGACGCGTGGTCCAACAGGCCGCTGACTTTAAATGGGACGGCAACGGCCTCGAGCCCGGGCTCGCGCTTGCACTGTCGGGCGGCGGGTTCAGGGCGATGTTGTTTCACGCGGGCGCGTTGCTGCGTCTCAACGAGCTCGGGCTGCTGTCGCGGCTGGCGCGCATCTCCAGCGTGTCGGGAGGATCAATCACGGCGGGGTACCTGGCTTGCGTCTGGACACGGCTGGGCGCCCCCGACGCCAGCGGCGCGTTCGGCCAGTTTCAAGCGAAATTCGTCGAACCGATTCTGAGCTTCTCGCGGCAGAAGATCGACGTGAAGGACATCCTCATCGGGCTGCTGCCCTGGACGTCGGCCTCGGAACAGGTGGCCGCCAGCTACGACAAGCTGCTGTTTCACGGCATCACGCTGCAGGCGATTCCCGATCAGCCGCAGTTCGTGTTCTGCGCCACCAACCTGCAGACCGGCGTGTTGTGGCGGTTTTCCAAGCCGTATGCCGGCGACTACGTGATCGGTCGTCTCGACAAGCCGAACCTGCCGCTGTCCACCGCGGTTGCCGCCTCGTCGGCGTTTCCACCGTTTCTGTCGCCGATGGTGCTGACGCCCCCGCCGGGGAGTTTTACGGACTGGCCGGACCAGCCCGCGATCGATCCAACGCCATTTCGCAAGAAGGTCCTGCTCACGGACGGAGGCGTCTACGACAATCTCGGTCTCGAGCCGATCGTCAAGCGTTACATGACGATTTTCGCCAGCGACGGCGGCGCGCCGTTTGCGCGGACCGCCGACGTCTCGGCCAACTGGCTGTTTCAGCTGCAGCGGGTGGTCGATGTCATCGACAATCAGGTGCGGGCGCTGCGCGTGCGCGACCTGATCGCGCGCTTCAAGGCCACGGCAGCGCAGCCTCCCGGCCCTATCGATCCCAACGTAAGATTCGGGACCTTCTGGGGCATCGACACCGATCCCGCCAAGGTGAGCCCGGCCGGCGCGCTGCCATGCGCCGGCGCCACCGTCACGCAGCTTGCTCATTTGGGGACCCGGCTCAGCGACCTCGGCGAGACGCAGTCGAAGCAGCTCATCAACTGGGGTTACGCCATCTGCGACCGCTGCATGCGGGTGCACTACGACGTTCCCGAGATCCAGCATAAACCGGCGCCGCGATGGCCCTACCCCCAGCTGCCGCTGGGGTGAAGCGGCGCGTCGATGAACACGCGCGACACGGCAAGGGAGGATCAAACTGGTGCGGGCGGCCGGACTCGAACCGGCACAGCTCTTTCGAACCGAGGGATTTTCTTACCAGCTACCGCTTTCGCCGCCTCGCCTCCATAGGGAGGGCGCGTTTGTGGTCTGGACTATACCTTCACCCTCGCGCCTCAAGCGCCTTAGGTGCTCCCCGTCTAGTCTCTACACCTTCGCGCCGGCCGCAACGGCTGGCGCGCTTGGCTCGGGATTGCCTGTGACCGGTTTCCCCGAATTTGGGCAGTTCTACTCCCCGGGTTTCCCCGGGGGCACTCAAACGTTCAAGTCCCTTGCGTCTACCATTTCGCCACGCCCGCGCACGATTCCATCTATAGCGGGTCGCGGTGGCGTGGCCAAGAACGGCGCGGCAGCGCTCCGGCGCGATCCCGTCCCGACCGGACAGCGGGTCGTGGCCGTTGCGCTTCGCCATCCCTGCCGGGCTGCTGCGGCAGCAACCCGATCGCGGCGACGAGGACCGCCGCGAGAATAACCGAGGCGGCGATCCGGCTCACCGCAAAACCGCCCTCGTCGAGCGGCTTGTCGAGCAGATCGCCGAGCGTTGCCCCCAACGGGCGCGTCAGAATGAAGGCCGCCCAGAACAGCATTGTTCGGGAGAGGTTGGTGGCGAGATACGCCCCCGCAATGACCGCCAACCCCGCGGCAAAAACCAGCGCGCCACCCGCGTAGCCGATCCCGCCGGTCTCGGCCATCCAGTCGCCGAGCGCGGTCCCCAGCGTTTGCGAGAACAGGATCGCGATCCAGTAGAACATTTCTATTTTTGGCGTCGCAACCGTGTCGACCGCGACCGACCCCGCGACACGGTGCCAGGCGCCCAGCGTGCCCATCAACAGCACGAACAGAATCGCCGCGCCGCCCGGATAGCCGATGCCCAGCGAGCGATCGGCAAAATCAGCCATGGTGGTACCGGCCGTGGTGGTTGCAACGATCACCAGCCAGTACAGAAACGGATGAAAGGACCTCGCGACGATCTGGGCCCAGACGGCGACGATAACGACGCCGGTGAAAATGACGGTGCTGACGGCATAGCCTAGGTGCAGCGACATGGAGACGGCGTCGCCACCGGTCTCTCCCAGGGTCGTCGCAAGAATCTTGATAAACCAGAAGGCAAGCGTGACCTCCGGCACCTTGCTCGGCGTCCCACCGGCGGGCGTTGGCGCCGGTTCCGGGTCGAAAATGCTGACCGCAGGCCCGGGATCTGTCATATCGGTCGTTCCGAATCTCGGATGGGCGCGAATGCGCCGTGCAGTTCATCGTCGATGCGCGGGATATGTTTCAACTGCGTCCGCAAGATGCCGTTCCTGATGCCGTCTGGGCGCTCGCCCTGCCGGTCGCCGTTGCAACCGCGCTCGTGCTCGTGGAGCCGGCGACGGCAGGCCCGCCCTATGTCTCGGATGATCCCGAAACCACCGACTACCAGCATTTTGAAGTCTATACCTTCAACAATGGACTAACGGCGCGAGGCGCCCTGGATTTCGGGACCAGGCCGCAAGCCGGAACCATCGGCGAGACCGGCGTCGATATCAATTATGGTGCCGGACCCAACCTGCAGCTCACGACCACGGTGCCCGCCGGATATTCCAGCCCGGCCGGCGGCCCCACGTGGGTTGGAATGGGCAATGTCGAACTCGCCGCGAAGTATCGCTTTCTGCGCCAGGATTCGTTCGGCCTCGACGTCAGCGTGTTTCCCCGGGTGTTTCTTCCCGGCGGGCCCAATTCGGTGAACGGCGACCGCGCCTCGCTGCTGTTGCCGGCCTGGGTGCAGAAGGACTGGGCCGGCGGCTGGTCGGCCTTCGGCGGCGGCGGCTGCATGGTCGGCAGTCTCGGGACGCAGCAATTCTGCCTGGCGGGGGCCGTGCTGAACTACCAGCTGCTGCCGAAGCTGCAGCTGGGCGTGGAATACTTCCACCAGACCGCGGATCGAGCCGGCACGCCGGCGACATCCAGTCTCGGCCTCGGCTTTCGCTACGATCTGACCGAAACCTATCATCTGCTCGGCTATGTCAGGCGAGGCATCGAGAACGCCGACCAGACCGATCAGTACGCGTGGTACGCCTCGGTGCTGTTCACGTTCTGACGCGGCTCAGTCCCGCGCCCCGTGACGCGTGACCTCGGCCGCCATGTCGCCGAAGCATGGCCGTGTGTGCGGGATGGAACGAATGCCGCGTTTACCCCCTCGCGACGCCGTGGCAGCATGGCCGCAATCAAGATCACGAGGCACAAGGAAACGCGGATGGCCTATCAGCAGATCACCTACGACGTCGCCGACAATATCCTGACGCTGACGCTGAACAGGCCCGACAAGCTCAACGCCTATACCGGCATCATGCAGGCCGAGATGATCGATGCCTTCGACCGCGCCGACCAGGACGACAACATTCGCGCCATCATCGTCACCGGCGCGGGCCGCGCGTTCTGCGCCGGCGCCGATCTCTCGGCGGGCGGCGCGACCTTCGACCGCGCCGCGCGTCCCGACCGCAAGACCGCGCCGCTGCGCCCCGACGGCGAGGTGGACTGGAGCGACGACGCGGTGCGCGACGGCGGCGGCAGGCTGACGCTGCGCATCTTCAAGTGCCTCAAGCCGGTGATCGCCGCGGTGAACGGCCCGGCGGTCGGCATCGGCGTCACCATGCAGCTCGCCATGGATATCCGGATCGCGGCCGACAGCGCCCGCTTCGGCTTCGTGTTCGCGCGCCGCGGCATCGTGCCGGAGGCCTGTTCGAGCTGGTTCCTGCCGCGCATCGTCGGCATCGCCCAGGCGCTGGAATGGACCTATTCGGGCCGGGTGTTCGAGGCGCAGGAGGCGCTTGCCGGCCGCCTGGTCAGCAAGGTGGTGCCGCAGGCCGAGCTGTTGTCCACGGCGCGCGCGCTGGCGCGCGAAATCGCCGACAATACCGCGCCGGTGTCGGTGGCGCTGATCCGGCAGATGATGTGGCGCATGCTCGGCGCCGACGATCCGATGGAGGCGCACAAGATCGACAGCCGCGGCATCTATTCCCGCGGCGCCTCGGCGGACGTGCGCGAAGGCGTCACCGCGTTCCTGGAAAAGCGGCCGGCGGTGTTTCGCGACAAGGTGTCGGCCGACATGCCGCCTTATTTCCCGTGGTGGCAGGACCGCGAGTACAAATAGCGCTCAAAGCTGCCGGTCGCGCCGTCAGGCCGGCATCATCAGCGCGACGCGGCCGATCGCCCGCCGATCGGTCAACAGCCGCATGGCGCGCGCCGCGTCCTCGAACGGCACACGGTGCGACACGTTGGGCCGCACCTTGCCCTCTTCCGCAAGGCGAAGCAGCGCGCGCTGGCGCGCCGCGCCGAGCGCCGGCTCGCGCCGCGCCGCCTCCCCGGCCCGCACGCCGATCACGGTCGCGCCCTTGATCAGCACCAGGTTGGTCGCCGCCATGCCGATGCCGCCGGCAAAGCCGATCACCAGGAGCCGCGCGCCCCAGGCGATGCAGCGCAGGCTTTCCTCGAACACCGCCCCGCCGACCGGATCGAACACCACGTCGGCACCGCGGCCGTCGGTGAGGCGCTTGACCGCGTCGCGCAACGGCGCGTCGCCGTAGCGGATGACGTGGTCGGCGCCGCGGGCACGAGCGACCTCCAGCTTTTCCTCGCTGGAGGCGGCGGCGATCACGGTTGCGCCCAAGATCCTGCCGATCTCCACCGCGGCGAGGCCGACGCCGCCGCCGGCGCCGTGCACCAGCAGGGTTTCGCCCGGCTTGATCCCGGCGCGATCCTGCAACGCGTAGTAGGCGGTGCCGTGCGCAGCCAGGAAGGTCGCCCCTTCCGCATAGTCGAACGCCGCCGGCAGCGGCGTGACCTGCCGGGCGGCGACCACCACTTCCTCGCTGAATGCGCCATGCCGCATCTTGGCGATCACCTTGTCGCCGGCACGCAGATCGGTCACGCCAGCGGCGACCTCGATCACGTCGCCGGCCGCTTCCATGCCTGGAACAAACGGCAGCTCGGGCTTGAACTGGTACTTGCCCTCGATCATCAGCAGGTCGGGAAAATTGAGTCCGGCGGCCCGCACGGCGATGCGCACCTCGCCGTCGCCCAGCGCGGCACGCGGCTGTGGTGCGATGCGAAGAGATTCCGGCGGTCCCAATTGCGTGCAGACGATGGCGCGTGGCATCCCTTGTTCAACCACGAACTTGCGAAGCTGTCGATATTGTCGCGGTGCGCTGCCCACAAGGCTAGTGGAGTGGATTTGACATTCGCTACCCGCCTGGCCACGAACACGCGAAGCGAATGTCAAATCCAAAACTCCACTAGACACTTATACTTGCTAGTGGTCGATCGGTTCTAACATTCGCAAATGAGCAAGCTGCGACGGGTTTCGAATTTTAGAACCGGACCACTAGCCACTCATTGCGGGTGGCGAGGCGATCGAAATCAGATAAGCTCGCGGCGCTTCATTGTTCCCGCACCGCCGGATCTGCCCCATGCTGTTTCCCACCACCGTCGCCGGCTCGCTGCCGAAACCCGAATGGCTCGCCGAGCCCAACCGCCTGTGGGCGCCCTGGAAATCCAGCGGCGTCGACCTCATCTCGGCCAAGCGCGACGCCACGCTGCTGGCCATCAAGCTGCAGGAAGACGCCGGGATCGACATCGTGACCGAGGGCGAGCAGGCGCGTCAGCACTTCGTGCACGGCTTTCTCGAGGCCGTTGACGGCATCGATTTCGCCCACAAGGTCGAAATGGGCATCCGCGCCGACCGCTACAAGGCGATGGTGCCGCAGGTGGTGGCGCCGCTGCGGCTGAAGGGCCGGGTCCACGCCGACGAGGCCCGCATCGCCCGCA
>JBKQQE010000383.1:0-3536 GCA_052326245.1 Xanthobacteraceae bacterium
TCCTCCACCGCCATGCGCACGATCCGGCGGGCCAGGAACAGCGGGTCCTCGCCGGCGTCCAGCATGCGCGCGAGGTACTACAGCGCGGCATCGGGATCGGAGCCGCGCACCGTCTTGTGCAGCGCCGAAATCAGGTTGTAGTGGCCGTCGGCAGACTTGTCATAGATCGGAGCCCGGCGCTGCAGAATCGCCTGCAACTGTTCGGCGTTGAAAACCTCGTCGACGCGGGCCGCGCGCCACACCTCTTCCGCCAGCGTCAGCGCGGCGCGGCCGTCGCCGTCCGCCATCCGCACCAGCACGGCGCGCGCCTCGGCGTCGAGCGGCAACGCCCTGCCCTCGATCTGCTCGCCGCGCGCGAACAGTTTCTCGACCGCGGCCGTGTCGAGCGAGCGGAAAGTGAGAACCCGGGCCCGCGACAACAGCGCCGCGTTGAGCTCGAACGACGGATTTTCCGTGGTTGCGCCAACCAGCACCACGGTGCCGTCTTCCATCACCGGCAGGAAGGAATCCTGCTGGGCGCGGTTGAAGCGATGCACCTCGTCGACGAACAGCAGCGTACCGGTGCCGGTTTCGCGCCGGGCGCGCGCGGCGTCGAACACCTTCTTCAGATCGGCGACGCCGGAAAACACCGCCGAGATCTGCTCGAAATGCAGCTCCGTCGCGTCGGCCATCAGCCGCGCCACCGTGGTTTTTCCGGTGCCGGGGGGACCCCAGAAGATCAGCGAGCCGAGCGTGCGGGTGTCCAGCATCCGCGTCAGCGCGCCGTCGGGCCCGAGGATGTGGTCCTGCCCGACCACGTCCGACAGCGCGCGCGGGCGCAGGCGATCGGGCAGCGGATGCGGCGCGTCCTGCGCCAGCCCCGCGGCGGCGAACAGCGAAGGCTGTGGCTGTTTCGGGGTCATCCGCCGATTGCTATGGAGAGCTGCTGGCCGCCGCGCAGCAGCGTGACGCGCCACACCCGGCTCGGCTCCCGCGTCGCTTTCGCCAGGTCGCTGGTGTGAAGGATTTTCTGGCCGTTGACGGCGACGATGACGTCGCCCTTGCGGAACCCGACATTGGCGGCGACGGCGTCATCGGTGAGCTCGCTGATGATGACGCCTTCGGTCGCGCTGTCGAGGTGCATCTCGTCGGCCAGCGCCGGCGAGATATTCGCCACCTTCGCGCCCTGGAACGGCGAGCGCGAGGTGATGGTGAGTTCGTCGCGGCCGGTGTCGGGCGCCGCTTCCAGCGCGATACTGAGCCGCAGCGGTTTGCCCGCGCGCTGCACCTCGACCACGGCCGTGCCGCCCAGCGGACGGGTCGCAAAGCGATAGTCGAAGGCATTCGGATCATCGATGGTCTGACCATCGATCGCCGTCACCAGATCCGACAGTTTCAGGCCGGCCCGCGCCGCGGGGCTGCCGGGCGCCACACTGGCGACAAGCGCTCCGGTGGGTCGCGGCAGGCCGAGCGTTTCGGCGATTTCCGGCGTGACCGCCTGCAGGCGCGCGCCGAGCCACGGACGCTTCACCGCGCTGCCGCCGCTCCTGGCCGAGGCCACCACCACGTGCACCATGTTGGCCGGGATCGCGAAGCCGATGCCCTGCGAGCCGCCCGATCGCGAAAAGATCGCGGTGTTGATGCCGACGAGCTTTCCGGTCATGTCGACCAGCGCGCCGCCCGAATTGCCGGGATTGATCGCGGCATCGGTCTGGATGAAGAACTGGTAGTCGGTGATGCCGACCTGGGTGCGCGCCAGCGCCGAGACGATGCCGTGGGTCACGGTCTGGCCGACGCCGAATGGATTGCCGATCGCCAGCACCACATCGCCCACCTGCAACTCGTCGGAATTGGCGAAATCGAGCACCGGGAAGCGTTCGTGCGCATCCTTCAGGCGCAGCACCGCGAGATCGCTGCGGGTGTCCTTGAGGATGATCTCGGCCTCGAACTCGCGCTTGTCCGCGAGCGAGATCTTCACCTGATCGGCGCCATCGATGACGTGGTTGTTGGTGACGACCAGGCCCGAGGGATCCACCATCACGCCGGACCCGAGCGAGCGCTGCATCTGTTCGGGCTGCTGTCCCGGCACGCCGAAGAAGCGGCGGAAGATCGGATCCTCGAACAGCGGATTGTTGTTCTGCACGACTTTGGCGGCGTAGACGTTCACCACCGCAGGCTGCACGTGCTGGACGATCGGGGCGTAGGACAGCCGTAGCTGGCTCAGCGAATTGGGAACCACGCGATCCTGCGCGTGCGCCGCCACGGCGGGGACAAGCGCGCCGACCAAGGAAAGCGCAACGACGACGACGTTAAAGTTCAGGCGGAACATGCAAGCATCCTGCAAAGGCTTTGGATTCATTGAAATTCGCAGACGGATCAAAGGCCGGGCGCCACAGCTGTGGCGGGGCCCGACGCGGCGGCGCTGCGCTGGGCGTGGTACGCCTCGCCCCAAGCATTGAGCACGTCGATCACGGGACGCAGCCGCTCCCCCATTTCCGACAGCGTATACTCGACCCGCGGCGGCACCTCGGGAAAGATCTTGCGCGTGATCAGGCCATCCTCCTCCAGCGCACGCAGCTGCTTGGTGAGCATGCGCTGGGTAATCCGAGGCATCCGCCGGCGCAATTCACCAAAGCGACAAGTCCCCGTCTGCAGGTGAAACAGAATGACGCCCTTCCACTTGCCATCGATGAGGTTGAGGGTGACCTCCACGGGACAGCCGGGATCGCAGCCGTCGTCCTTCTGTCGCATCGCCGCTCCATTAGTATACGTTCAGGTACTATATGCCGTTCTTTATCGTACTTGCAATAATCGCAGTACCTCGACAACTACCCTCAAGCGCGCCCAAAGCCGTTCCAACGGATTGAGTGGACAGCAAAGAGCTTGGCGCTGTCGCAGACCTGGAGACCTCCATGAAGGCCATCGGCTACACCAAATCCCTTCCCATCGCCGCGGCGGACTCGCTGGTCGCGTTCGAGGCGCCCATGCCGGAACTCAAGGGCCGTGACCTGCGGGTTGCGGTGAAGGCGATCTCGGTCAACCCGGTGGACACCAAAGTGCGCATGCGCGCCGCGCCGCCTCCGGGCGAGACCAAGATTCTCGGCTACGACGCCGCCGGCGTGGTCGATGCCGTGGGATCCGAGGTGACGCTGTTCAAGCCGGGCGACGAGGTGTTCTATGCCGGCTCGATCCTGCGCCAGGGCACCAATTCCGAATTCCACGCGGTCGACGAGCGCATCGTCGGGCGCAAGCCGAAATCGCTGTCCTTCGCCCAGGCCGCCGCCCTGCCCCTGACCTCGATCACCGCGTGGGAATTGCTGTTCGACCGTCTCGCGGTGCAGCCCGGCAAGAGCATCGACCCGCGCAGCCTGCTGATCGTCGGCGGCGCCGGCGGCGTTGGCTCGATCCTGATCCAGCTGGCCCGCCGGCTCACCGGACTCGCGGTGATCGCCACCGCGTCGCGGCCGGACTCCAAGGCCTGGTGCCTCGATCTCGGCGCCCATGCGGTGATCGACCACAGCAAGCCGATGAAGGAACAGATCGCGGCGCTGAAGCTG
>JBKQQE010000384.1:0-4765 GCA_052326245.1 Xanthobacteraceae bacterium
GTCTCTCAAGTTCGTGGTTCCGAAGGATTTCGCTCCCGGAATCTATCGCTTCACCCTTAACTACCCGGACGGCGCGTTTTCTGCCGGCCTCAACCTGCCGACCATCTATTGGACCCAGGACAATCTCGGCGACGCCGTGTCGCCCGGTGAATGGCTGCGGATATTCGGCCGCAACATCGTTCGCCAACGCGATCGGGCGCGACTAGTTCTCGCGCCAGACGGCGGAGGCGCGCCCGTGGCGGCGACGCTGAGCGGTGGCGGAATATGGGAGGCCACCTTCCGCGTGCCCGCCGCTATCACACCGGGGTTCTATCGTGCGCGCCTCTCCAATGGCGACGGAGGAGATGGCGAGTGGGTCGATGCCGGCCGTATTGAAGTTCGTATGTCCAATCAGCCGCGGCCGGAGTCGCTCGACGTTCGCGCTTATGGTGCGATCGGCGACGGCAAGACGAACAGCACGCGGGCCGTCATGGCTGCACTGTCTGCTGCCAGCCAGAAGGCGGGCGGAACCGTCTACTTCCCGCGTGGCCGGTACCTGATTTCTGAGACGCTCGTTGTTCCACCCGGTGTCGGCATCCGGGGCGAACGCACCGACCTGGTAAACCTGGTCTGGCCCGACTTTCCGGAAGCCCCGGACGCCCTGATCAAGGGGACCACGCGCTTTTCAATCGAAGACCTGACGATCTATGCCTCGAATCATGGACACATCATTTCCGGCGGCTTCATGGGCAGTTCGCAAGCGCCGGACGCCTCCGACATCGCGATCCGACGCGTGCGTATCCGCGCTTCCGCGTTTCGTGGCCATATGACGCCGCAACAGACTTTTCAACGCATGGCGCTGCTCCAGATGCGCTACCCCGATTCACCGGACAGCATCCGCCTGAGCGGCAACCGCATCATCGTGTCCGATTGTGATGTCGTCGGCTCCGGCCGCTCACTCTACCTTTTCAAAGCCAGCGACGCGGTGATTGCCGGCAACACGTTCAACAACGGACGCAATGGTTGGTATTCCATCACTGGGTCCAACCGGGTCATCTTCGAGAACAACGTGGTTGCGGCGGCTGACCTGCAAGGTACCGGCGGCGGGATCAACACTTTGTCCAACGCGGTCAGCGCGTCAGAAAACATTTTTCTGGGTGGCAATACGTTCAAGAACATGATCGGTTCGGATCGCGAGGCTGTGACGACGGACGGCCCGGGCGGCTACTATTTTGGCGGCGCCCAGAGTGTCGCCCCCGACCGTCTCTCGCTGCTCGGTCCGCCGAACGAACGGGTCGTTAGTTCGACCTGGATCGGGTCCGTCGTGATGGTTGTCGACGGCGCTGGGGCCGGTCAAATTGCCCGTGTCGCGGAATTCTCGCTGTCCCCTGCACCGGCACAGCCGTTCATAGTGCTTGATCGACCATTGCAGGTCGACCTAAATGCGACCTCGGTGATCACCGTCAATCAGATGCAGCAGAACTATCTGATCGTCGACAATCTGTTCGAAGATACGGGGGTAGCCGCACAGACCTACGGCACGGCCTTGAACCACGTCATTGCGGGCAATCGCTCGATCAGGACTGGCGGCTTTTTCGCGAGGGCAGGCAATTATTTTCATTTCCAGCCCGGGTGGCAGCTCCAGCTGCTCGATAACCGGATTGTCGAGGGCAATGTGTATCAGGCCGGGCCCGACCGCGAGATATTCTCTGGCGAGGCCCTCGTTGCCGTCCAGGGCATCCAGCCCGACGACAAACCCAACCGACCGCCGTTACTTCGCGCGGTGATCGTGCGTGGCAACCGCCTCGAGGAGGACGCACATATCGAAATCAAAGGAGTTTCGCCGGCCTCACCGGGTATCCGCGATGTCATCGTCGAGGCAAACACAATCGGGGCATCGCGCAAGGGCGGCGTATTGATGGATCACGGCGTCATTTGGCAGATCGAGCGACGAAACGCAGTGAACGGCTCCTCCGAATAAGGCTGCTGTTACCGACGGTGGTCGATTCAATGGCTGACAGCAACCAGACACTGCAGAAGGCGTTTTCGTTGCATCGACGGGGCAACCTGGCGGAGGCTGCCAGGATGTACCGTCAGGTCATCAGAAAGAGCCCCGGCAACGCCCACGCCCTTCACTATCTTGGGGCAATCGAGGCTGCGGCCGGAAATATCGAGCGCGCCAAGACCCTGATGGCGCGCTCGCTCTCGGCGAGGCCGCCTAACCCGATGTTTATCGAAAACTACGCGACGTTGCTGTGCCAAGCGGGAGATTTCGGCGCAGCTCTCCGGATCTGCCGACAGGGCCTTGAGGTCAACAAGACCAGCGCGATCCTGCTGTTCAACAGTGCTGTGGCCCTGTTCAAGACGGGGCAGCTGTCGGACGCACTCGGGCAATTCGACACGCTGCTGCTTTTTCATCAGCGGCACCTGGGCGCGCTTAATGAACGCGGCTCGGTGTTGGCCGCGATGAAGCAATATGAGGCTTCGCTGGAGAGCTTCGATTGCGCACTCAATATCGATCCGGAGTTCGTCGACGCTTACATCAACAAGGGAACGGTGTACCGGGAATTGCAGCGCTATGACGAGGCGCTCGCGGCCTATTCCAAGGCGGTTTCGCTCAATCCCGGGGCTGCGGTCGCGTGGTTGGGCTGCGGCAGCGTCGCCAGCACGTTCAAGCGCTACAACGAAGCTCTGGAGGCCTACGACCGGGCGGTCGCGATCGACCCGGGCCTTGCCGAGGCATGGCTCGCGCGCGGAAATCTGTATTTTGCGCTTGCCCGCCACGATGAGGCCTCGGCGGCGTATGAGCGGGCGCTTGCCATCGATACCGGCCTCGCGGATGCTTGGCTCGGCAAGGGCAATGTCCTCTATACCTTCAGGCTCTACGAAGATGCTATGCCTGCCTACGACAAGGCGCGGGCGCTGAAGCCAGACTTCGCCGAAGCGTGGTTCGGCTACGGCAATGTCATGGAGGGGCTGAAGCGCTACGGAGAAGCATTGTCGGCCTACGATCGCGCCATTTCCTTGAAGCCTGACGTTCCCGGTTGGGAGAGCGCCCGCCTCCGCACGAAGATGCAGCTCTGCGATTGGCGCAATCTTGACGACGATTTTGCGCGGCTGCTTTCGTCCAGCAGGAACGGGAAACTGGTCGCGTATCCGTTTGAGTTTCTCAGCGTTCCGTCTTCTTCCGAAGATCAGCTGCATTGTGCCAAGCAATGGATCGCAAGACTGTATCCGGCATCTGGCGCGCCGGTTTGGCGGGGTGAGCAATATCCCCACGGGCGAATTCGCCTCGGCTACGTTTCTGCCGATTTCAAGCCGCATCCCGTAGCCTTTCTGATGGCGGGAATGTTCGAGCAGCACGACAAGTCACGCTTTGAGATCACTGCGATATCGCTGGGCCCGGGAGGCGATTGGGAGATTCGAAGGCGATTGGAAAGATCGTTCGAGCATTTCATCGACGCCGGCCACCAGAACGACCAGCGCATCGCCGAACTCATCAAGGACCGGGAAATCGATATCCTGATGGACCTGAACGGTTTGACCGGGGGTGGCCGGCCGGGCATTTTTGCCCGGCGATGCGCGCCGATTCAGGTCGGCTATATCGGTTTTCCGGGAACGTCGGGCGCCGAGTATATGGATTACATCATAGCTGACCGAACCGTCATCCCGGAGGATCGACAGGCGTGCTACTCGGAGAAAGTCGCCTATCTTCCGGACAGCTTTCTGGTCAACGACGCGACTCTCGCCATCTCGAAATTGGCAGTTACCCGCGCGAAGTTTGGACTTCCGCCCGATGGCGTGGTGTTCTGCTGTTTCAACAACAACTACAAGATCGTGCCTCGCATTTTCGATTCCTGGATGCGGATCCTCGCCCAAGTCGAGGGCAGCGTCTTATGGATGGCGAATGACAATCCGGAGGCGACCCGCAATCTGCAAAGCGAGGCCGTCGCAAGAGGAATAAGGGGTGAGCGATTGGTTTTCGCGGAACGGTTGCCGCTCCTGGCCGATCACCTGGCAAGACATCGTCTGGCCGACCTGTTTCTCGACACGCTGCCGTATAACGCCCATGCGACAGCTTGCCACGCCCTCTGGGCTGGTGTGCCGGTACTGACCTGTCTCGGGGAAACCTTCGCCGGCAGAGTAGCGGCTGGCCTGTTGCAGGCGATACACCTTCCCGAACTCGTCACGACGACGCCGGAAGCCTATGAGGCCCTTGCGATCGCGTTGGCCCGGCAACCAGCCAAGCTACAGGAACTCAAGAGCAAGCTGGCCAGGAACCGCCTGACCACGCCTTTGTTCGATACCAGACGTTTCACCGAAAATATCGAAGCAGCGTATGTCGCGATGTATCAGAGCCACCTTGCCGGCTTGCCTCCGGGCCATATCTACGTCTCGCGCTGACAAGGCCAAGGCGCCTGCGTGCTGCACCGCTGTTCCGCTCAAGATGCTGACGGCGAACGCAGCGATGACCTCGATTGCCGCGTTACCGTTGAGGCAAGCAAAACCGGCCCTCCTGGCGCGCATCGCGCTCCATTCCCCAAAGGGACAATCCCTGAATTCGCGAAGCTGCGCTGCGAAACTGGGTGCCTAAACCGACAGCTCCGCTGCCCCGCGAGAGGGCAACTGGACCCGACCGCCTTGCTCCGGCGGTTTATTCACGCAGGGAGCCGCGCGAGCGCAGCGGAACCGGCGGCGCCCAACTTGTTCCACCTTCCCCGGCGCGTCGTGGGCTCGCCAATAAAATCAACATATTCTACCACCTATTTTATTGGAATTAAAATTA
>JBKQQE010000385.1:0-10348 GCA_052326245.1 Xanthobacteraceae bacterium
GTCCATGTTCTCCATGAACAGGGCGGTCGCCACGATCAGCGGGATGAGGCGTTCCTTCTGCATTCACGGCTCGTGCGGCTGGGATCGGGAGGGCTGGTCGGCACCCCGACGGACCGGAGGCGCGAGGGACGGCAGCGCGGGCCGGCAGCAGCGCGCCGCGCAAGGCCCTGTGGCTGAGAGAACTAGGTGATTTTGCCGCGCGACGCCACCCGGGAATCTGCCGTTTCCCGGCCGAACAGGCATGCGAAGTGCCTGATTTTGCGGGTTCGGCCGGCTTGCAGCCATGCTGCCCGGCCCTGCCCATGAGCCATCCCATGAGCCATCCCATGAGCCAAGCGCAAAAAGCGCGCCAAGCCAGGCCCATGACCCTTTGATTCGTCACGTTCCCATGCTATCGACCACCGCCAACCCTAAAGCAGGGCATCGAATCGAGCGTGGCAGTGCCGCCGGGCGATGATGCTTTTTTTGAGGTACCGCGGCGCGCGCGCCGCCACACGGAGTTGGCAATGGCTGAAATTCAGCGTTCCGTATTGCAAGAAGCCTATACATTCGACGATGTGCTGCTGAAGCCCGGCCTGTCGGAAATCATGCCGTCCGAGGCGGACGTCCAGACCTTCCTGACCAAGACCATCCCGCTGAACATTCCGCTCATGGCCTCGGCCATGGACACGGTGACGGAAGCGCGGATGGCGATCGCCATGGCGCAGGCCGGCGGCATCGGCGTCATTCACCGCAACTTCGACGGCGACGGGCAGGCCGCGCAGGTCCGCCAGGTCAAGAAGTTCGAATCCGGCATGGTGGTCAACCCGCTGACCATCGGCCCCGATTCGGTGCTCGCCGACGCGCTGACGCTGATGAAGGACAACGGCATTTCCGGCATCCCGGTGGTGACCGGCGCCGAAGCGGGCCGGCCCGGCCGGCTGGTCGGCATTCTCACCAACCGCGACGTCCGCTTCGCCACCGATCCGCGCCAGAAGGTGTCGGACCTGATGACGCACGAGAACCTCGTCACCGTGCGCGAGAGCGTCGGCCAGGCCGAAGCCAAGCGGCTCCTGCACCAGCACCGGATCGAGAAGCTCCTCGTGGTCGATGATCAGTATCGCTGCGTCGGCCTGATCACGGTGAAGGATATCGAGAAGGCGGTGGCATATCCGCTGGCCTCGAAAGACGAGCAGGGGCGGCTGCGGGTCGCCGCGGCGACCACCGTCGGCGACACCGGCTACGAGCGCACCGAGCGGCTGATCGACGTCGGCGTCGACGTCATCGTGGTGGACACCGCGCACGGGCATTCGGCCCGGGTGCTCGACGCGGTCCGGCGCATCAAGCGGCTGTCGAACGCGGTCCAGGTTATCGCCGGCAACGTCGCCACCCTCGAGGGCGCCCAGGCGCTGATCGATTGCGGCGCCGATGCCATCAAGGTCGGCATCGGTCCCGGCTCGATCTGCACCACGCGCATCGTCGCCGGCGTCGGCGTGCCGCAGCTCACCGCGATCATGGACGCCGTCGAGGCGGCCGGCAAATCCGGCATCCCGGTGATCGCCGACGGCGGCATCAAGTATTCGGGCGACCTCGCCAAGGCGCTCGCGGCGGGGGCGAGCGTGGCGATGGTGGGCTCGCTGCTCGCCGGCACCGACGAGACCCCCGGCGAAGTGTTCCTGTTCCAGGGGCGCTCCTACAAGGCCTATCGCGGCATGGGCTCGGTCAGCGCCATGTCGCGCGGCTCGGCGGACCGCTACTTCCAGCAGGACATCAAGGATTCGCTGAAACTCGTGCCCGAGGGCATCGAGGGCCAGGTGCCGTACAAGGGGCCGGTCAGCAATGTGGTGCATCAGCTGGTCGGCGGACTGCGCGCCGCCATGGGTTACGTCGGCGCGGCGACGCTCAACGAATTCCACGCCAAGGCGCAGTTCGTGCGCATCACCGGCGCCGGCCTGCGCGAGAGCCACGTCCACGACGTGACGATCACCCGCGAGGCCCCGAATTATCCAGGCGGCGTCTGACAGCCGCGACATTCAGGAGGAGACGTTTCATGACCAATCAGGCCCAACGGATCGTGCTGGCGGCCAGGCCCGTCGGCGAGCCGAAGACCAGCGATTTTCGGCTGGAGCAGGCGGCAATTCCCGCGCCGGGGCCCGGCCAGGTGCTGCTGCGCATCATCTGGCTGTCGCTCGACCCCTACATGCGCGGCCGCATGAGCGAGGGGCCGTCCTATGCCGCGCCGGTGGCGATCGACGCCGTGATGGAAGGCGGCACCGTCGCCGAGGTGGTGCAATCCAACAACGAGCATTTCGCCAAGGGCGATATCGTGCTCTCGCACAGCGGCTGGCAGAGCTACGCGCTGTCTGACGGCAAGGGGCTGCGCAAGATCGACCCGAAACTGGCGCCGATCTCGACCGCCGTCGGCGTGCTCGGCATGCCCGGCATGACCGCCTATGCGGGCCTGCACGAGATCGGCAAGCCGAAGGCTGGCGAAACCGTGGTGGTGGCCGCCGCCTCGGGCGCGGTCGGCTCCGCGGTCGGGCAGATCGCGAAGATCGCCGGCGCCTGTGCCGTCGGCATCGCCGGCGGCGCCGACAAGTGCCGCTACGTCAAGGAAGAGCTCGGCTTCGACGAGTGCGTCGATCACCGTGACGCCGATCTCGCGGCGAAGCTAAAGGACGCCTGCCCGAAGGGCATCGACGTCTATTTCGAGAATGTCGGCGGCAAGGTCTGGGATGCGGTGCTGCCGCGGCTCAATGCCTTCGCCCGCGTTCCGGTGTGCGGCCTGATCGCCGACTACAACGCGCTGTCCGGCGACGCGCCGGGCCCCAACCGGGCGCCGGCCTTGATGCGCGCGGTGCTGGTCAAGCGCCTGACCCTGCGCGGCTTCATCGTCATCGACTTCGCCGCGCTGCATGGCGCCTTCCTGAAGGACATGTCGCACTGGCTGCACGAGGGCAAGGTCAAGCTCCGCGAGTTCGTCACCGAAGGGCTGGCGAGCGCGCCGGAGGCCTTCATCGGGCTGCTCAAGGGCGCCAATTTCGGCAAGCAGCTGGTGCAGGTTGGACCGGACCCCACCTGATCGGATCGCGCGCGGCGGGACCCGCCGCGCCACTCTCGCGATGTCGCCACGGATGGCTTGGTGTTATCGTCATCCTGAGAGTCTGACTCAAAATGCGAGCAACAGAATCAGGCCTTTCTCGAAGATCTCGTCATGGCCGGGCTTGTCCCGGCCATCCACGTCTCTCTTTGCCGCTATGCCGTAAAGGCGTGGATGCCCGGCAGACCTTAGTCCTAGCGATCCGTCGAAGACGGATCGCTCTGGCCGGGCATGACGGCAAAAAGGTCTTTCGCGCGTTGTCGCAATTGCTTGCAAAAGCTCGCCGCATTTTCGGTCAGGCACTCAGGATGACGGATTTGGCTCAACCTATGGTCTCCATCTAAGAGAGGGCTCCGATGCTGTACACGGAAATCCTGCTGCCGGTCTTCATCCTCGTCGCGCTGACGTTCGTCGTGCTGTTGCGCGGTGCGTGGACGGCGAGCTCCGCCCGCGCCGAGCCGACGGCTGGCGGCTTCGCTTCTTTGGATGCGCTGTTCTATGTCCTGGTGGCATTGTGCCTGCCGATGCGGCACGCCGGCTGGGCCATGGTGATCCTGGCGTGGATCTATGTGGCGACCCGCGTGCTCGATGTGGCCGGTCTCTGGGCACGCGTAGGGCGCGTTGCGGACGGCGGCTACGTCTCGGCTCTTGTGCTGCTGGTCATGTGGGTCTATTTCGCGCTGGCATTCTTGTTGGCGTTCTGAGCCTTTGCCGGTTCGCCCGGATCCCATGACATGACACTGCCCACATGACCCCCGCCGCCCGACTGTCCGCGGCCATCGACGTCCTGACCACTATCGACGCACAGCGCGTGCCCGCCGCCAATGCCCTCAAGGACTGGGGCACGGCGCATCGTTTCGCCGGGTCCGGCGACCGCGCGGCGGTGGCGGGGCTGGTGTTCGACGTGCTGCGCCGGCGCGCCTCCAGCGCCTTCCTGCTCGACGACGATACCCCGCGCGGGCGCATGCTCGGCATGCTGCGGCTCGAGCGCGGCCTCGACGTTACGGCCATCGCGGCGCTGTGCGACGGCGGGCGCTTCGCGCCGCAGCCGCTCAGCGAACACGAGCGCGCGGCGCTCGCGACGCGAACGCTCGATGCCGCGCCGTCGCCGGTCGCGGGCGACTATCCGGAATGGCTCGATCCTTATCTCGCGCGGGTGTTCGGCGAGACCCGCGTCGCGGAGGCCGCGGCGATGGCAAGCCGGGCGCCGCTGGATGTGCGCGTCAACACGCTGAAGACCACGCGCGACAAGGCGCTGGCCGCGCTTGCCCATCTCGGCGCGGCGCCGGCGCGGTGGTCGCCGCTGGGCTTGCGCATCGCGCTCGGCGCCGATGCCCGCAACCCGGGCCTGCAGGCCGAAGAAATCTTCATCAAGGGCGGCGTCGAGGTGCAGGACGAGGGCTCGCAGCTCGCGGCGCTGCTGACGGCGGCAAAACCGGGGGAACAGGTGATCGACCTGTGCGCGGGCGCCGGCGGCAAGACGCTGGCGCTGGCCGCCATGATGCAGGGCAAGGGCCGGCTTATCGCGACTGACCACGACAAGCGGCAGCTGGCGCCGATCCATGAGCGGCTGTCGCGGGCCGGCGTGCACAACGCCGATGTGAGGGCGCCGAAAGGGGCTGCGGATCCGCTGGCCGACATCAAGGCGTCCGCCGACCTGGTGGTGATCGACGCGCCTTGTACCGGCACGGGAACCTGGCGGCGCAACCCCGACGCCAAGTGGCGGATCCGGCCCGGCGCGCTGGAAATCCGGCTCAAGGGCCAGGCCGAGGTGCTGGAGCGTGCGGCCGCGCTGGTGCGGCAGGGCGGCCGGATCGCCTACATCACCTGCTCGGTGCTGGCCGAGGAAAACGCCGACCAGATCAAGGCCTTCGTGGCCCGCCATCCGGGCTTCGCGGTGACCCCGCCGACCGAAGTCATGGCCGCCCTCGGCGCCCAGGCCGCGGACTTCTCAAAGGCCGTGCTGCTCGCGCCGGAGGGGCTGCTGATGACGCCGCTGCGGACCGGAACCGATGGTTTCTTCGTGTCGGTCCTCACGCGTCGCGTGGGCTAAAAACCCCGGTGAATGGCCTTTCTGCGCCATTGCGGACCGCCGCCGGGTCGCGTAATTCCTGACCATGACAGCACACAGCCAAACCTCGGGTCCGGCGCCGCAAGCGGCGACCGGCCACGACAAGATTCTGATCGTCGATTTCGGCAGCCAGGTCACCCAGCTGATCGCGAGACGCGTGCGCGAGCAGGGCGTCTATTCGGAGATCGTGCCGTTCCAGAAGGCCGACGCCGCGTTCGCGGCGATGCGGCCCAGGGCCGTGATCCTCTCTGGCGGGCCGGCTTCCGTGCTCGATGCCGACGCACCGGCCGCGCCGATGGCGATCTTCTCGGCCGGCGTCCCGGTGCTCGGCATCTGCTACGGCGAGCAGACCATGGCGCAGCAGCTCGGCGGCACCGTGGAAGGCGGCCATCACCGCGAATTCGGCCGCGCCACCATCGAGGTGACCGACGACTGCGCGCTGTTCGACGGCGTGTGGACCAGGGGCGGCCAGTACGAGGTCTGGATGAGCCACGGCGACCGCGTCACCAGGCTGCCCGAGGGCTTTCGCGGCGTGGCGAAAGCGGCCGGCTCGCCGATCTCGGTGATCGCCGACGACAAGCGAAAATTCTACGCCATGCAGTTTCACCCCGAGGTGGTGCACACGCCGGATGGGGCCAGGCTGATCGCCAATTTCGTCCACAAGGTCGCGGGGCTGAAGGGCGACTGGACCATGCGGGCGTTCCGGCAGGAGGCGATCGAGAAGATCCGCGCCCAGGTGGGCAAGGGCAAGGTGATCTGCGGACTGTCCGGAGGCGTCGATTCCGCGGTCGCCGCGGTATTGATCCACGAGGCGATCGGCGACCAGCTCACCTGCGTGTTCGTCGACCACGGCCTGCTGCGCCTCGCCGAAGCCGAAACCGTGGTCGACCTGTTCCGCCACCACTACAACATCCCGCTGGTGCACGTGGATGCGTCGAAACAGTTCCTCGGCGAGCTCGCGGGGGTCACCGACCCCGAGGCCAAGCGCAAGACCATCGGCCGGCTGTTCATCGACGTGTTCGAGGCCGAGGCGAAGAAGATCGGCGGCGCCGATTTCCTGGCGCAGGGCACGCTCTATCCCGACGTGATCGAGAGCGTTTCCTTCACCGGCGGGCCTTCGGTCACCATCAAGTCCCATCACAATGTCGGCGGCCTGCCGGCGCGCATGAACATGAAGCTGGTGGAGCCGCTGCGCGAACTGTTCAAGGACGAGGTGCGCGTGCTCGGCCGCGAGCTCGGCCTGCCGGACGTATTCGTCGGTCGCCATCCGTTCCCGGGCCCCGGTCTCGCCATCCGCTGCCCCGGCGAGATCACGCCGGAGAAGCTCGACATCCTGCGCAAGGCCGACGCGGTCTATATCGAGGAGATCCGCCGCGCCGGGCTGTACGACGCGATCTGGCAGGCGTTCGCCGTGCTGCTGCCGGTCAAGACCGTGGGCGTGATGGGGGACGGGCGCACCTACGACTACGTGGTGGGCCTGCGCGCCGTCACCTCGACCGACGGCATGACCGCGGACTTCTATCCCTTCGACATGCGCTTCCTCGGCGCCACCGCGACGCGGATCATCAACGAGGTGAGGGGCGTCAACCGCGTAGTCTACGACGTGACGTCGAAGCCGCCGGGGACGATCGAGTGGGAGTAGGCTTCGCGGCGGCGCGTGGGCATTTGAAGCTGAGATCGTCGAACTAGCGCGCGGAGCAGGCTTCAATGTCGCGCAAACGCGGGAACGACCAGGCCTCGTCAAACAGATCCAGTATGGCTCCAAGACGCGCTAATACGATCTCAAAGATGACGAAATCGCTCCTCGCCGAAGGCGAAAGCGAGAGGAGCGATTTTAAGCGCGCGCCAGACGGTGTCAGTGCGGACGACCTCGTTAGCTTTGCAAACACAGACGTAGGCGGATCGATCCTTGTCGGGATAGAAGAGCGGACCGGCCCAGATGGCGCACAAATTGGATCGGTCAGAGGCTGCGACGTCTCAGACGCGACGATTTTGCAGATCACGAACAAGGCCTTGAGCTGCTTCCCCCCAGTCGCGATCCAAGTTTTCATCGAGAATTTGGGCGAGGTCCCGTTCTTGCGTGTGGACGTCCCTTCGAGCCAGACGAAGCCGCACTGCACGCCTAAGGGCGTGTACTGCCGGCGAGATGGTAGTCGCAATCGCCCGCTTCATCCCGGAGAGCTGCTCAAGATTTTTCTCGAAAGTGAATCTCGTGCATTCGCCGAGAAATTCGAGGCCGCGGCGAGCCGAATCGCCAATGACTTGAGCCAGCTTGAGGCCTCACTGGACCGTAGCATCAAGTCGATGGCGGATCAGCTTGGTTGGGCCGAGTACAAGCTTGATGATACAGAGGGTACACTAAGTTCTATTCTCGCTCATGCCCAACGCCTGAGCGATGAATCCAACGATATTTCCACCAGACTTCGCGCATTGTTCAGGCAAGACAAACGGGATGACCCAGTTCGTGCAAAGGCTCGCGAAGAACTTCTAGAGGAAATTGTAAAGCAGCTCTTGAAAGACCCCGATCTTCACAAAAAGATTGCGGCGGGCGGTAGCGTAAGCATGACCGCTCAGGGCAAAGCCGCCGTTGAACTAGACAAGGACGAGCTGCAAAGCGTTCTGCTCGAAGCCATCAAAAGAGCCGGCTCCTAGCCTGGTTGGTGAAGCAAACCTGACGTTCGCAGCGCCGCAAGAAAGCCCTTGATCACAGGGCGCCGTCCAGACATGACAGTGCAGTTGATTTGCGGAGCGTTCAAAGTTGGCCGCGGTACATAGAAGGGCGGCCGCTTAGCCCCGCCTCGGCCTTCGCACCGCCCGCACCTTGCCGCTGCTGCCGCCGCCGCAGAAGAACTGGTCGCCGCCGTCGGACTCCAGCCCCGATATGCCGATGCCGGGCGGCATGTCGAGCTTCTCCAGCACTTCCCCGGTTTGCGAATCAAGATGACGCAACTCGCTCTCGTCGCCTTCCCAGGTGGCGTGCCAGAGTTCGCCGTCGACCCAGGTCACCCCGGTGACGAAACGGTTGGACTCGATGCTGCGAAGGACCGCCCCGGTCTCGGGATCGACCTGATGGATTTTTCGGTTCCGATGCTGCCCCACCCAGAGCGAGCCTTCGGCCCACGCCAGCCCCGAGCCGCCGCCGGGCAACGGGATGGTGGCGAGCACGCGGCCGCTGTCCGGATCGATCTTCTGGATGCGATCCTCGGCGATCTGGAACAGGTGCCGGCCGTCGAAAGCTGTTCCGGCATGGGCCGCGACATCGATCGAGCGCAGCGGCTTCCCGCTCGCCGGATCGAAAGCCTTCAGCGTGTCTCCGGCAGCGAACCAGACGCGCTCGCCGTCATAGGTGACGCCACCGACCTTGTCGGCTCCCGGAAAAGGCCCATACTCACGAACTATTTCAGCCGCCGATCGCTTCATGCTTCGCTCCCCGTCACTCGATCGTAGCTCTCACCCTACCCACTTGGTAGCGGGGCGGGGAGTAACAACGTCGTCGTGAATCCGCCGACCGGCGGGGTCAGCCAGCGCCGCGCCCGTCCGTGCCCGAACGACTGCACCTTGCCGGCGGCGCCGAGCGCATCGAGCCCGCGCTGCACGGTGCGCTGGCTGGCGCCGAGCGCCAGCGCCAGCGCCGAGCTCGACCACGCCTCGCCGTCGGCGAGCAAGGCCAGCACCGCCGCATGCGGCTCCTCCACCGGCCGCGCCAGCACGATCACCTCGCGCGCCTCGAGCGGCGCCAGCACGAAGCCTCGCGCGGTCGCGTTCAGGCTCGCCAGCGGCTTCAGCAGGACGCGGAGCCGTCCGATCTCGACCCGCAGCCGCGCGCGGTGGGATTCGTCGACGTGCCTGGCGCCGAAGGCCCGCGCCAGCAGCACGTCGCGGGACACGTCTTCAGGCCAGGCTTCCGCCAGCGCGCGGGCGAGCGCGAACAGCACCGGGCGGGTGGCGAGCGAGATCTCCTTGCCCTTCATCTGCACCACGTAGCGGCAGGCGTCCACCACCAGCGCATCCGACGCCTGCAAGGCTTCGACATCCTCGAGCAGCAGCGGGCGCTCCTCGCCACGAGCGATCAGGCGCGCCGCCGGGGTAGTCAACATCTGTAGCGCACTTTCGACCTCGGCCGTCAGCGCCGGGATGGCGGCGTCGCGCGCTGCGCGCGCGGCCCGGTCGAGCGCGGCGCGCGCCGTCCCGGTGTTGAGCCGCCGGATCGCGATGCCGGCGACCACCAGTTCGTGGGCGGCCCGCAGCGCCGGCGGCAAGGGGGTCGGGTCAACCTCGGCGAGCGAGCGCTCGGCCTCGTCGAGGTGTCCGATCAGGAGCAGGCGCCGGACCTCGAGATAGCGCGCATGGGCGGCGTTCACCTGGTCGCCGTGCGCTTCCAGCGTTGCCCGCGCGGCGTCGAGCGCCTTGGCGGGCCAGCCCAGGTCGCGCGAGACCAGCGCGATTTCGGCCTCGGCGACCACGCACCTGGCGCGGGCCAGGGCTTCTCTCGGACCGAAGCCGCGCGCCGCACGCCGCAGCAGGGCCTTGGCCCGCACAAGATCGCCGAGTTGCGCCATGGCGATGCCGCGCAGCGCGAGCGCAGGTGCGTCGTCGCGCAGGGCGACCCGCTTCAGTGCGCCGAGCGGATCACCCGCCGCGAGCGCACGCGCGGCGGCCGTGATCAGCGAGTCCATTTGAATCCCGCCACACTTGTCACTCTCACCGTTCGATCTCCGGTCCTAATCTATCTCACGAGCACACACCAGTGCGTCGCAAGCGAGGAGGCTACCATGATGGTCGATTGGACGATGCTTCCAACGTTTCTCACAGCCCTGGTCGATTGGGCCGCAGCCGTCGTGGTTCTGCTTGTCGTCGGTCACCCGACCAAGGACCCCCGAGGGACAGAAGAACGATGACCACGCACATGACCGGAACAGGTGGTAAGTGGCGGGTGGCGCGGCCCGAGCCGATCGCGGTGATCCGCGCGTCCATTGAAATCCCGCCACACTTGTCACTCCCGCCCAGTCGCGGACCGGCTCTAGTTTGAGGCGTGAGGCCAGCAAGGCCCCCGCAACGGCAACAACCGAAGCACCCATGGAGACGATGATCATGACGACGCACATGACCGGGACACGTGAAGAGTGGCTGGCCGCGCGGCTTGCGCTGCTCAAGGAGGAAAAGGAGCTGACGCGGCGCGGCGACGAAGTGGCGCGGCG
>JBKQQE010000386.1:0-4581 GCA_052326245.1 Xanthobacteraceae bacterium
TGTTGCACGGGAACCGTGGCCGAATGGTGAACGGCCGCCGCCGGCGTATCGGAACCGGGCGTGAGGCAGTCCAGCTATGCGACGCTCGAGGTGTGGATGCCGCACTCGGTCTTGTCGCGGCCGCGCCAGCGGCCGGCGCGGGCGTCCTCGTCGGCCTCGCTGCGGCTGGTGCACGGCATGCAGCCGACCGAGGCGAAGCCCGATGCCACCAGCGGGTGCGGCGGCAGGTCGGCGGCGCGGAAGGCAAGCTGCAGGTCCTCGGCCGACACGTTGGCAAGCGGGTTGAACTTCAGCCGCGCGCCGTCGGCCTCGGCGATCGGGATCGCCGCACGCAAGCCGCCCTGGAAACGCTTGCGGCCGTTGATCCAGCCGTCGAACGGCTTGAGCGCGCGCGCCAGCGGCTCGACCTTGCGGATCCGGCAGCAGGCGTCGGGATCGGAAAACCACAGCTCGCGGTCGGCGTCGTGCTTCGCGAGATCCTCCGCGAGCGGCGCGATCGAACGGACGTCGCGCAGCTTGAGCCGCTCGATCAGGGTGTCGCGATAGTCGAGCGTTTCCCGGAACAGCCAGCCGGTATCGAGAAAGATCACCGGAATGGCGGGATCGACGTCGGCCACGAACTTGAGCAACACGGCGGATTCGGTGCCGAACGACGACACCACCGCGAGCCGTTCGCGCCCGACAAGTTCGACCGCAGCGGAAATGATCGCGACCGGGCTGGCGTGTTCAAGACGGGCGTTGAGATCGCCCGTCGCATCGGCCGACGCGATGATGGCGGCAATCGTCATCGCACCTGCTCGGCCTGCAGCGCGCGGCGGCTGTCATAGGCGGTGGCGCGGCGGTCGCCGGTGGGCTGATAGACTACCGAATAGCGCCGGGCCACCTCGGCGAAGGCCGCCGCGTCGCTGTCCTTCTTGACCTCGAAGGCGTCGAATCCCGACCGCAGCATGAACACGAACTGATCGCGCAGCACCTGGCCCGTCGCCCGCAGCTCGCCGTCGAAACCATGGCGCTCGCGCAGCAACCGCGCCTGCGAGTAGGCGCGTCCGTCGCGGAAGCTCGGGAACACCAGCGCGATCGCCGACAGCCGGTCGAGAAACGGCACCAGCTCCGCGATCGCGCGGCTGTTCGGCCAGATCACGCCGGTACGGCCGCGACGCCGCGAGATGGCTTCGGCATCGGCGAGAAACCGCGCGGCCGGAAGCAGCACCGCTCCCTCGGGAAGCGGCGCGCCGTCGGCCAGCTGCACGAATTCGTCCGATACGATGGTATTTCCCTTAACGAGTGGCATAGACGCGCTCCTTGAACGGCTGCACCCCGAGGCGCGCCACCGTGTCGATAAACAATTCGTCGGGCCGCGCCCGCAGCGCCAGATAGGCCTCGACGATATCCTCGATGACGTCGGCCACCTCCGTGAAGCGTACCGCGGGGCCGATCAGGGTGCCGACCACGGCGCCCTCGTCGGCGCGGCCGCCGATGGTGATCTGGTAGAATTCCTCGCCGTTCTTCTCGACGCCGAGGATGCCGATGTGGCCGACATGGTGGTGGCCGCAGGCATTGATGCAGCCGGAGATGTTGATGTGCAGCCGGCCGATCATGCTGGCGAGGTCGGGATCGGCGAAACGCCGCGACAGTTCCTGGGCCACCGGAATCGAGCGCGCGTTGGCCAGCGAGCAGTAGTCGAGCCCCGGGCAGGCGATGATGTCGGACACCAGCCCGACATTCGGGGTCGCGACCCCGATGCGGTCCAGCGCGCGCCACAGCGTCGGCAGGTCGCGCTTCGCCACATTGGGCAGCACCAGGTTCTGCTCGTGCCCGACGCGGAGTTCGCCGAACGAGTAGCGATCGGCGAGATCCGCGATCGCATCCATCTGCTCGGCGGTGGCGTCGCCGGGAGGTCCCCCGACCGGCTTCAGCGACAGCGTCACGATCGCGTAGCCCGGCTCCTTGTGGGTGGCGACGGAATTGTAGAGCCAGCTGCGGAAGCGCGGGTCGTTTTCCCTCACAAGTTCGCCGGGCGCGGCCGGCAGCTTTTCGTAGTCGGGATAGCTGAAACGCGACCGGATATCGGCGACCATGGCGTCGTCGACCGCGAGCGCGCCATCGCGGATCTGCGACCATTCGGCCTCGACGTCCCGGGCGAAGGTTTCGGCGCCGAGTTCGTGCAGCAGGATCTTGATGCGGGCCTTGTAGATGTTGTCGCGGCGGCCGTACTGATTGTAGACGCGCAGGATCGCCTCGACATAGCTGACGATGTCGCGGGCCGGAACGAACGGGTTGATTATCTTGGCGATGAACGGCGCGCGCCCCAGCCCGCCGCCGACCAGCACCTCGAAGCCGAGCTGGCCGGTGTCGTCGCGCAGGATTCGCAGCCCGATATCGTGGATCTTGATCGCGGCGCGGTCGTGATCGGACGCGGTGATGGCGATCTTGAACTTGCGCGGCAGGAACGAGAATTCGGGATGCAGGGTGGTGTATTGCCGCAGCACCTCGGCCCAGACGCGGGGATCGTCCACCTCGCCCGGCGTGACGCCCGACCACTGGTCGGTGGTGATGTTGCGCACGCAGTTGCCGCTGGTCTGAATGGCGTGGATGCCGACCTCGGCGAGTTCCTCCATCGCATCGGGCAGCTCGGCAAGCTTGATCCAGTTGTACTGGATGTTCTGCCGGGTGGTGAAATGGCCGTAGCCGCGATCGTATTTGCGCGCCACGCTCGCCAGCCGGCGCAGCTGCTCCGACGACAGCGTCCCGTAGGGAATGGCGACCCGGAACATGTAGGCGTGCAGCTGCAGATAGACGCCGTTCATCAGTCGCAGCGACTTGAACTCGTCTTCCGTCAGTTCGCCGGACAGCCGGCGCGCCACCTGGTCGCGAAACTCGGCGACGCGCTCGCTGAGAAAGATGCGGTCGATTTCATCATAGGCATACATGACGCGAATGTTCCTACGCGCAGATGAGAAGGTCGATGGTGACGCCGTTGCGGCGGATGTGCTCGCGCAGATTGCCGGGAGCCATTGTGCCGTCGTCGGCGATGCTGACGGGCGCGATATAGGGGCCGACGGCGCCGACATCGTCGGCCAACGCCTCCGCCAGCAAGGCGCGCGCCGCATCGGCGGTCCGCACCACCGCGGCGTCTGCGAGCTTCACCGACCAGCCGTGATGCGCGGTCCGGTAGATCACGGCCCCGTCGCGGGTGCGGTTGGCGGTCACCATGGAAGGCCCGGTGATTCTGATTTTCTGCTCTAGCGGCGACGTCATTCGGCTGCGATCCCGAGGTTGGAGGAAGTCTGAGGCGTGCGAGGCTGGTCAAATTGCCGGGCCGCGCCGCGTGCGGCGGGGACGCCCGGCACCACGGCATAGGCCACGCCGGCGTTGCGCAGGGCTTCGATCTCTTCGCCGCTCCACGGCAACGGATCTCCGCTCTTCAGCCGCACCACGCGTTGGCCATCGCGCGCCGCCTCGATCAGCAGGCGATGGATGGCCTTTTGACCGATATCCGGCTGGCCGGGGCCTCGCCCCACCGCCACCCGCCGCGCGTCGCGGCGGGCGCGATCCAGCACCGCGGCCGACACCAGCTCGTCGTGGAAAATCACGTCCGCGTCCTGCAGCGCGCGTGACGCCTTGATGGTCAGGAGATCCGGATCGCCGGGGCCGGCGCCCACCAGCGTCACCAAACCCGCCGCGCCGTCGAGCGCCGCTCCGGCCGGATCGGCGAGCGTCCCGAGAGCGCGCTCGGCCTCGTCGCCACGCCCCTCCAGTACCGCGGCGCCAACGGGTCCGTCGACAACGCTTTCCCAGAACCTGCGTCGCAGCGACAGGTCGCCGATGCGGTCGCGGATCGGTTTGCGCCAGCGGCCGATGAAGGCGGCGAGGTCACCGATCCGCGCCGGCAACACCGCCTCGATGCGTTCGCGCAGGCGACGCGCCAGCACCGGCGCGGCGCCGCCGCTGCCGATCGCGACGACGATATCGCCGCGATCGACGATCGCCGGCAGGATGAAGGTCGAGTGCTCGACTTCGTCCATGACGTTGACGGGCAGACCGAGCGCGCGCGCCCGCGCCGCCACCGCGTGACCAACGCTGCCCGCGCCCGCGCACATAACCGCGATCACCGCGGCGAGATCGGAGGTCAGCGGATCGGTCTCGCTGCGTTCGAATGCGGGCGCATCGTTGATCGACTCGTAATTGCAACCGTCATAAATTGCGTCTACCGCATGCCAACGCACCTTCGCGCCGGCCGCCAGCAACAGCCGCAGCCTGGCCCGCGCGGGTTCGCCGGCCCCCACCAGAAGGATGGGACCGGAGCGCAGATCAAGGAACACCGGAAGAAATCGCATCGACTGTTCGGTTCCGCGAACTCGGGGTTGACTGGAATTATTTTCTATATATGTATCTCAGCGCGGCAGCAAAGAGAAAATTATTTCTTCTATGTTGCAACGCAGTCAGAGAATTTCCTCCCCTCAGATGACTGTTCGGGGAGACACTTGTTCTCCCGCCGCGCCGCCTCCGCGAGGAGCCGCGAAGCGCCGGGGGCGCAGCTGGAAAGAGGACGCGAGAATGGACCATCTCGACGAGCTCGAG
>JBKQQE010000387.1:0-8817 GCA_052326245.1 Xanthobacteraceae bacterium
CTATGCTCGATCTAGCCATCGTTGGGGGCGGTCCAGGCGGACTGATGAGCGCCTGGTATCTCAAGAGAAAACTGGGGAGCCTCTGCCGCATCACCATCTTCGAAGCCTCCGACCGCGTCGGCGGCAAGATCGTGACGCGCGCGTTCGACAGCGCGCCGGCGATGTACGAAGCCGGCGTCGCCGAACTCTATGACTACTCGATGACGGGGCCGGACCCGCTGCGCGAGCTGGTGCAGCATTTCGGGCTGCAGACCATCCCGATGGATGCCGAGCAGGTGGTGCTGGACGGCGAGCTGCTGAACGACGTCGACGGCATGCGGCGGAAATACGGCGCCAAGACCGCCGACGCCATCCTCGCCTTCCGCAAGCGCTGCACCGGCGAGATCTCGCCGATCGAATATTATGAAGGCGTCGGGGCACACGACAACGAGCATCCGTGGGCTTTCATCAATTGCGAGGAATTGCTCGATCGCGAGGTCAAGGATCCGGTCGCCAAGCGTTTCTTCAAGGTGATGGCGCGCTCCGACATCGCCACCGAAAGCCACAACACCACGGCGCTCAATGCGCTGAAGAATTTCGTCATGGATGTGGACGGCTATATCGGCCTCTACTCGATTCAGAACGGCAACGAGCAGCTGATCTCGTGCCTGCAGTCGGATATCGAGGCGGACATCGAGCTCAACCACCGCGTCCTCAAGGTCGGCAAGAACCAGGACGGCCGCTACCGGCTCAACATGCTCAACGGCAAGAGCCCGGTGGTGAGGGACTTCGACCTGGTGCTGATGTGCCTGCCGCACAACTGGCTGGCGACGGTGGATTGGGGCGGCGAGAAACTGCGCCAGTCGATGGTGAAGCACATCGCCTATTTCGACCGTCCGGCGCACTACCTTCGGGTTTCTGTGCTGTTCGATACGCCGTTCTGGGGCGATCAGGTGCCGGGCGCCTGGTTCATGTCCGAAGCGTTCGGCGGCTGCTGCGTCTATGTCGAGGGCGCGCGGCACGATGTCGGCCGCCACGGTGTCCTCAACTGGCTGATTCCGGGGTCGGACGCGCTCGCCTATGTCGGGCTGAGCGACGCCGAACTGGTCGATGTGGCGCTGAAGACGCTGCCGGCGTCGTTTGGCGACGCGCGCGCCCACTTCATCGAGGCCAAGGTTCACCGCTGGCTGTCCTCGGTCAACGCCGTCCCGGGCGGCCTGCCGGCCCGCGACGTCATCACCAATCACCGCCCGGAGCCGGTCGAGCATCCTGGCCTCGTGGTGGTCGGCGACTATCTGTTCGATTCGACGCTCAACGGCCTGCTCGATTCGTCGGACGCCGCCACCGACATCATCCTCACCGAGACGATGAAGCTGCGCCACGCGCGCGGCGAGGGTGGCCATGCTGCGTCGGGCAAGATCGACCGCGACTATTTCCAGAACTACCGCGGGCTCGGGCCCTATCACGAGGTCTGGAGCCGGTTTTCGGATCCCGACTATCTGATGGAGCTGGTCCGGATCGTCTGGGGCCGGGCCAAGGGCTACAAGATCCTGATTGCCGGCTCGGCCAGCGGCGAACTGGTCGGCGCACTGCGCGACCGCGGGCTCGACGCCTGGGGCATCGAGAGCAATCGCGGCATCCACGCCCGCACGCCGAAGCCGCTGCAGAAGTACAACAAGCTCGGTTCGGTCGCCGACCTGCCGTTCCGCAAGGGCCAGTTCGATTTCGTGTACGAGACCTGCCTGTGCCATCTCGGCGACAAGGAGGTCGCCAAGGCCATCCGCGAGCTCAACCGCGTGGTCAAGACCGGCGTGGTGCTCGCGTCGGTGACCAGCGACATGCCGCCGGCGCTGATCGACAAATACGACTTGCTGCGCGGCGTGAAGAAGCTGGGCACCTGGTGGGAATGGTCGGAACTGTTCTTTGGCAACGGCTTCGACCTGTCGATGAACCGGCGCGACACCACCGACAAGGTGTGGGCGGCGACGCTCGCGGCCGGCAAGGGCCCCGACAACTGGTACAGCGACGCCGACAGCCTGCGCTATTCGTTCTTTGACAAGGTTGCCGACGACGACTAGTACCCTGTTTCTGAAGTTCGTGAAGGAAGTCGCCGCGATGTATCACGAACTTCGAAAAGCGGGCACTGGTACCCTGTTTCAGAAGTTCGCGAAGCGCCCGCGGCCGTGTCGGCCACGCTCTGACGTCACTGATTCGATGCGCTGCGCCGCCGAGTTGTCGTCGTGACCACGCTTCTGGGGCTGATCTGAAGTCATGGTATCGAAGCCCGCGTCCGATCCGACTGCAGCTGCGCCGGTGGAGCTGTCTGCCGCGCCGTCCGATGACGCGCGACTGGGCGTCGTGAAGGCGGGCGGCGCCGTGGTGCCGCCGCTGCCGGCGCCGCCGCCCTCGTTCGACGATGATGACGACGACGAGGATCTGGTCGCCTTTACCGCGAGCGAGGCGGCGGGCGCCTTCGCGACCCTGTACCGCTTCACCGTTCCCTTCCTGCTCGTCTATCGCAAGGGCATGCTGTTCATCGGCCTGGGGCTGCTGGTCGAGACGCTGTTCAACGTCATCATGCCGCTCAGCCTGAAATACCTGATCGACGACGCGCTCGGCGAGGAGGATTTCCAGGCGCTGGTGATCATCCTGTCGGTGCTGGCCGCCGCCGGCGTCGTCACCTCGCTGGTCGCGATCTGGTACGAGTACTGGGACGCGCGGACGTTCGCGGCCGTGATCGCCGACGTGCGAACCCGCATGTTCGACCATGTCCAGAACCTGCCGGCCGCGTTCTTCGCCCGCACCAAGCGCGGCGAAATCCTGTCGCGTTTCTCCGTCGATATCGCCGCCTATGAAGGCGCCGTGCGCCATCTCGCCAACAGCGCGCTGTTGCCGTTTTTCGAACTGATCGCGGGCATCGGCCTGATGCTGTGGCTGAACTGGCAGCTCGCGGCGGTTTCGCTCTTGGTGTTCCCGATCACGCTGATCGGGCCGCGCATCCTGACGCCCAAGGCGGTGCAGGCCAACTACGAGCAGAAGGTCAACGAGGCCTCGATTCTCGGCTTCGTGCAGGAAAATGTCGCGGCGCAGGCGGTCGTCAAGGCGTTTGGCCTGCAGCGCAAGTCGCTGAACTGGTTCGGCGGGCGCAACACCGCGGCGCGCGTCTCCATGGCCCGGGCCGGGTTCCTGTCCACCATGGTGGAGCGCACCGTGACCATCGCGGTGCTGCTGCTGCATCTCGTGGTGCTCGGAATCGGCGCCTATCTCGCCACCAACGGCCAGATCACGGTCGGCACCTTCGTCACCTTCGAAAGCGCGTTCTGGGAAATTTCCTACAATATCGCGCACATCATGCATTTCATTCCGGTGGCGATTTCCTCGGCTGCCGCCGTGCAGCATATGCGGGAGATGCTCGAGGAGCCGCAATACGGCGCCGATCGTCCGGGTGCGCCGGACCTGCCGCGGATCACCCACGACATCACCTTCGACCGCGTCACCTTCAAATACGAGAACAGCGACAAGCCGGTGCTGGACGGACTGACGCTGAAGCTGGATGTCGGCAAGACCATCGCCATCGTCGGCCCCAGCGGTTCAGGCAAGAGCACGCTGCTCAACCTGATCCTGCGGCTCTATGTTCCCGACGAGGGACGCGTGACCATCGACGGCGTCGACATTCGCCGCGTCAGCCGCGATTCGCTGCGCGCCAGCATGGCGGTGGTGTTCCAGGAAAACATGCTGTTCAACATGTCGGTGATGGAGAACATCCGGCTCGGCAAGGAGGGCGCGACCGACGAGGAGGTCATCGAGGCCGCCAAGAACGCCGAGATCCACACCCACATCATGAGCCTGCCGCACGGCTACGACACCGTGATCGGCGAACGCGGCGACACCCTGTCGGGCGGCCAACGCCAGCGCCTGGCGATCGCGCGCGCGATCGTGCGCAACCCGTCGGTGCTGCTGCTGGACGAGGCGACGTCGGCGCTGGACCAGACCACCGAGTTGGCCATCAACCGAACCCTGCTCGAACTCGCCAAGGGGCGAACCATGATCTTCTCGACCCACCGGCTGACCTCGGTGGTCGATATGGACGAGATCATCGTCATCAGCGGCGGTCGCGCGATCGAGCGCGGCTCGCACCAGGAGCTGCTGGCGGCGGGCGGGGCCTATCGCCAGCTTTGGGACGACCAGCTGCACGCGTCGCATCACGCCGATGACGAGGACGATGAGGACGACGACGAGGAAGACGACGACGACGAGGAATGACGGCGCGCGGCTTGGTTTGCCGCGCCGCCTTACAACGGGCTGACCCGATCCCCGGCAACCGGATTGTCGCGCAGTGCGCCGGTTTCCGGCGAGGGCACCAACGTCGCCGCGTGCGCTGCCTTGGCCGTGGGACGAAGATCCGCCCTGGACCCCGAGCCTGCCGCATGCAGTGGCCGTGCCGCGCGAATCGCGCCGAACCGGCGGGCCACACCGATCGCGGCGCGCACCATGAAGCGCAGCCAGCGCTGGGCGTGCCAGCCGAGGCTCTCGTCGATCGACATCGACCGCAGCCGAAAGGCCTTGGTCGCGGAGGCCTGGTCGCAGGCGCGCTTGGCCGGATCGTCGTAGAATTGAACGATCTTGTCCGCCGCCATTCCCGGGCTGGCAAGCCAGTTCGGAATATGGACGTTGCACAGCCGCTCGACGTCGGTGAAGACCTTGCCGGTACCGGCGCCGACGGCGGGGCACGAGGTCGAGAACGCGTCGCCGGCGAGAACGATGCCGGCCTGCCGGTGCCCTTCGGTGACATAAAGATCCGCCGGCCGGATCTTGATCGGGCCGACCACCTCGATGTCGCCAGTCAGCCGGTGCAGTTTCGGCATCAGCTGAAACAGGCTGTGCTCCGGATCGCGGCGCATATCGCGCAGCCACGGGTCGTCCATGGTCCGATAGACCATCAGATTGGCCCGCATCGACGCCCCGATCGGAAACAGCGTCAGGTAGGCCATGCGGTGGGACGCGCGCTCCGGATAGTACGTCATCGCCGCGAAATCGAACGCCGCCGCGCCGCGGGGCTTCAGGTCGAAGGCGACGGTGATCGAGTGGCAGGGGCTCGTCACGATGCGTTCGATGCCGAGCTGGTCGCGCAGCGCCACGCTCAGTCCATTGGCGAGAACGATAAGGCGCGCCGACAGCGTTTCGCCGGTCGAGAGCGCGACGTGCTGGCAATCGTCGCTGGTTTGCAGGCTGACCGCCTTGGCGACGATGAATTGGACCGAATGCGGGACGGTCGCGCGCATCGTGTTGACGAGGTCGTCATACAGAATGCCGTGCTGGTCGCCGGGACGCTTATCGATCAGGTGCCCGAAGCGCGCGATCCAGACGCTGCCGTCGCGCACGCCGCCGTCGAAAGTGGTGGCCGGCAGCACCTCGTCGGCGAGCCCGGTCTTGCGCAGGATCGAAGCCTGAAATCCGTCCAGTTTCTCGCAGCGCAGGTCGGGCGGATAAATCGGGTGCGGATCGATCAGCACGGTGCGAATGCCCGCGCGCCCCAGCATCGCTGCCGCGGTCGAGCCCGCAAGGCCCCCGCCGATAATCGCGACGTCGGTGTCCGTCATGGTTCACCTCGTTAATTTGGCTGCTATTCCTGGACCCAAACCAGCGAAGAAAGCCTCAATCGGTGGGGTTAATTTTCCAGAAAGACGCGCAATGATTGCGGCGGCGGCGGGGCGCGCGGCGGCGCCGGGCTGACGAGCAGGGATTTGGGCTCTTAACGGAGTTGCAAGGCGCAACCCGCATTGTGGCGGCATCGCAGTACAGGCTTCGGACCCGATGATCTCGGCAACCATTTGTTCACCATGTCCTGACCTCGCCGGGCCGTGGCAGGATCTCGCGGCGCGTGTGCAGGCGAACGTGTTCATGCACCCCGCGGCGCTGCTGGCGGCCGCCGAGACCGGCTTCGCCAGGATCCATGTCCTGCAGGCGTGGGACGACGACGCCACGCCGCGCCGCCTGCGCGGCTTCTGGGCTCTGCAGGAACGCCACGTGCTGCCGCTGGCGCCGGTGTTTCTGGAATCGCTGCCGTACAACTACGCCTTCACCTCGAATGCCGTGATCGACGAGACTTGCGTCGACGCGGTCGTAGCGGCGTTCTTCGAGGCGATCCGGCGTGACGCCCGCCTGCCCAAGGTCATCAGCTTGAGATCGTTCGAGGCCGACACGGCCGTCTACCAGGCGATGATCCGGCAACTGGCCGGGGCAGGGCAGCACCGCGAATTGCTGCGTCTGGAGCGGCCGTTCGCCGACCGGTCCGGCGGGGTCAAGAAGTCGGGCTCGACCCGCAAGAAACTGCGCCAGGACTGGAACCGGCTGTGCGCGGCCGGGACGGCGGACGTCGTCAACGCGCGCGCGCCGGCCGATGTCGAAGCCGCCTTCGAAAGCTTTCTGGCCCTGGAGGCGGCGAGCTGGAAGGGCGAGCAGGGCACGGCGCTGTTGTGCAGTGCCGACGACGCCCGCTTCGTCCGCCGCTGGATTCATGGGCTCGCCGCGGGCAACCAGGCCTCGGTGGCGCTGCTGCGCGTCGACGGCGTCGCGGTGGCGGCGCAGGTGCTGCTCTATAGCGGCGCCCAGGCCTACACCTGGAAAACCGCGTTCGACGCGGCCTATGGCAGGTTCTCGCCAGGCTCCCTGCTCATCGACAAGGTCACGGAAGCCCTGCTTGAGAATGCCGGCCCCGTCTCGGCCATCGATTCGTGCTCGTCCGCCGACGGTTTCATGGCGCAGCTCTGGATCGGCCGCCGCACCATGGTCGATTCGCTGATCGACGTTCAGTCGCGGAACTCGCTGGCTTTCGTGGTCGAATTGGCGCGACGCCAGGGCTATGAGCAGCTCAAGGAGATGCGGGATCGGATGCGGCAGGCGATCAGGCGCTCCGGCGCCGCGGCCCAGAAGGCATCCTGAGCCGCGCCGCAGCGCGAAATTCGCGACCGAGACATTTTTCAGGTTGTATAATACCGATTAGTCCGGTGGGCCGGGCGGCCGGTCGCGATTTGACGCCGACGCCGGCGGCCTCTCCGGGGCCCAGGCTGGCACCGGGGCGGGGTCACGACGCTTTCGAGAAGTGCTTCTGCGGTGCGGTGTTTTCGCGTTCTTTGGCCTTGACTTGATTCCCTGTGGCCGGTAGAACCCGCCCACTTCACGGCAGGCGGTGAGCTTCGTCTGCGTCGGAACGGAAAACCAGCTTCATTCTCAAGCTTTTGCCGGGAATCGGAGCAGGCACCAACCTCGACGAATGTCGCTCAAACGCTGTCGCAATAGCCAACTAGTGCCAAGACGATCTTGATTGCTTGTGCGTCGCCCTGAGGCGTCACCTCAAGTAATGGGTTTCGGAAGCATGATCACGGCGGGTCTTTGATCTCGCGGTGATCCTCTGTGGCGTCGAAGCGCCCTCCGCTCAGGCGATGAGCGGTTGGCGTGATTTCGTTTTGCGTGGGCGCAAGGAACGCAGAACGACCGCAACGGGCAGGCTGCCCGACATAAATTTGCGAAACCGGTTGGTTTCGCGCGAACGAGGGTGAAGGCGAACAATGCCGACGATCAACCAGCTGATCGCAAATCCGCGCGTCGTCCAGAAAGCGCGCAAGAAGGTGCCGGCGCTGCAGCAGTCGCCGCAGAAGCGCGGCGTTTGCACGCGCGTCTACACGACGACGCCGAAGAAGCCGAACTCGGCGCTGCGTAAGGTCGCCAAGGTGCGCCTGACCAACGGCTTCGAGGTGATCGGCTACATCCCGGGTGAAGGCCACAACCTTCAGGAGCACTCGGTGGTGATGATCCGTGGCGGCCGCGTCAAGGATTTGCCGGGCGTGCGCTACCACATCCTCCGCGGCGTCCTCGATACCCAGGGCGTCAAGAACCGTAAGCAGCGCCGTTCGAAGTACGGCGCGAAGCGTCCGAAGTAAGCAGGAGCGGAACCCATGTCACGTCGCCATTCCGCGGAAAAACGCGAAGTTCTTCCGGATCCAAAGTTCGGAAACATCGTGATTACGAAGTTCATGAATTCGATCATGTACGCGGGCAAGAAGTCCGTGGCGGAAGGCATCGTCTACGGTGCGCTCGGAATGATCGAATCCAAGACCAAGCAGAGCCCGCTCACGGTGTTCGAACAGGCCCTCGACAACGTCATGCCGACCATCGAGGTGCGCTCCCGCCGCGTCGGCGGCGCGACTTATCAGGTGCCGGTCGAAGTGCGCACGACCCGCCGCCAGGCGCTCGGCATCCGCTGGATCATCACCGCGGCGCGCGGGCGCAACGAAAAGACCATGACCGAGCGGCTCTCGGCTGAACTGCTCGACGCGTCGAACAACCGGGGGAACGCGGTCAAGAAGCGTGAAGACGTGCACAAGATGGCGGAAGCCAACCGCGCCTTCTCGCATTATCGCTGGTAACGGCGACCCGTACGGACACGAAGGACACGCTGATGCCCCGCCTACATGCCATAGAGGACTACCGTAATTTCGGTATCATGGCGCATATCGACGCCGGCAAGACCACGACCACCGAGCGCATCCTCTATTACACCGGCAAGAGCCATAAGATCGGCGAGGTGCATGACGGCGCCGCGACGATGGACTGGATGGAACAGGAGCAGGAGCGCGGCATTACGATTACGTCGGCCGCGACCACCGCGTACTGGAAGGGCAAGCGCGTCAACATCATCGACACGCCCGGCCACGTGGACTTCACCATCGAGGTGGAGCGCTCCTTGCGTGTGCTCGACGGCGCGGTAGCCCTGCTCGACGCCAACCAGGGCGTCGAACCGCAGACCGAGACCGTCTGGCGGCAAGGCGACAAGTACAA
>JBKQQE010000388.1:0-3719 GCA_052326245.1 Xanthobacteraceae bacterium
CGAACACCTGCGCATGCTGTCGAACATCAACGCCGACAAATTCCAGATCCTGCAGCTGATCATGGTCGGGCAGCCGCAGCTGCGCGACCTGCTGCGCGAACCGCGCCTGCACCAGTTCGCGCAACGCATCTCATCGGATTTCCATCTCAGGCCGCTCGACGACCGCGAGGTCGCCCGCTACATCGGCTTCCGCCTGCAGGCGGTCGGCGCGTCACGGCCGCTGTTCACCGCGGAGGCGTGCGAACTGGTCGCCGCCGCTTCCGGCGGCGTTCCGCGCATGATCAATGTGTTGTGCGACACCGCGCTGGTCTACGGCTTCGCCAGCAGCAGCCCGGTGATCGCGGCCGACGTCATGCGCGAGGTGATCGCCGACCGGCAGGAGTACAGCATTTTTCCGGTCCGCAGCGTCTCGCGGGCGTCGTGAACATGTGTCAATTGGATGGCGCGACCGGCGGGAATTCATTTATAAAGCACGATTATCTGACATTTAATCCGGCGTTCGGCGGAGCGCGGGCCGGGGATCGCGAATGGACGGACGCCGACGAGGGGAATCGATGATGCGATATTTAATTGCGGCGCTTTGCCTGTTGGCCTGGATGCCCGCGGCCGGGGCGCAGACCCTGAAACCCGGCGACAGCCTGTACATCTCGGTGCTGCAGGATCCCAAGCTGGACCGCTCGGTGGTGGTCGATCCCAGCGGCGAGATCGCGTTCCCCCTCGCCGGGCATATTCACGCCCGCGGCCTCACGCCGCAGGCCCTGGAAAAGATCATCGCGACCAAGCTCAAGGACAACTACAAGGACGACCACCTCGACGTCACGGTCGCGGTGGCCAACTCCCCCAAGGATCTTCCGGAGGAGGACCTCAAGCCCAAGGTCTATGTGACCGGCGAGGTCGCCAAGCCCGGCCCCTATGTCGTGCGGCAGCCGACCACCCTGGTGCAGGCGATCGCGCTTGCCGGCGGCTTCGGCCCCTACGCCGCGCGCGGCCGCATCCAGGTCCACCGCCGCAGCAAGGCGGGCGACGAGACCATCTTCACCTTCGACTACAAGGCCTACGAGGCCGGCACCGATGTTGACGGCAACATTCCGCTGCGCGCGGGTGACGTGATCCTGGTGCCCGAGCGCTGGCTGTTCGACTAACTCCGAGCAATACGAACCGAAGGCTGCGTGCAGTGAGGATCCCGATCCCGGCGATCGCGATGGGCGTGTGCCTTATGCCGGTGGCAGCCTGGGGCGTCGACTGGTCAGTGCAGTCGACCGCGACCGAGACGGTCGAACTCAATGACAACCAGTTTCTCGCGACCTCCCCCGCGGGCGGGACAGTGTCGTCGTTTTCGACGGTCACGGAAAAGGCCGAGGCGCGGACACCGACGTCGAAATTCGATTTCACCAGCGACGTGAGCTACCGGAAATACTGGGGCCCGGGCGCGGCGAGCCTGCCGCTGACCGACAATCTCACCTACGGCTTCAACGCCCACTACGAGCTGGCCGGCAAGACCGCGCCGGACCGGACCTATGTCGAGGCCGATTTCAAGCAACAGAGCAGCGCCTTCGCGCTGCTCAACGAGCTCGGCATCCTGTCCAATATCACCGGCGTGATCGACCGCCTTACCTTCAGCGGCGGTGCCGACCGCACGCTGAGCGCGCGCGACACCGTCGGCCTGAGCGCCTCGTCCACCAACACGAGCTACGAGCCCGGCGGCGCGGGGACCGCGTTTCAGGACACCAACGCGTCCGCCGTCTGGCGCCATCGCCTGACCTCGCTCACCTCGCTGACCGCGTCGTCCGGCGGGGAGTGGCTCAGCTACGACAACAGCTTCGCCACCAACGTGTTGATCCTGCGCAACCAGGCGGGAATCGACACGAATCCGACGCCGCTGCTGTCGTTTCATGGCAGCGCCGGCGCCGCCTATGTGCAGACAATCAAGGGCATCGGCACCGTCCCCACGAATTCGCTGAACGGCAGCTACGTGTTCACGCCGGCGGGCAACGGCGGCATTGACGTCACGACGTCATCCGGAAGCTTCGTCGGGATCCTGTCGGGAAGCAACGTCATGGTCCCGATCTCCTCGGCGAGCGTCGGCTTCATCGGCGATATGCTCCTGACCTACAAGGCGCTCAAGACCACGACGTTCACGCTGTCCGCAAGCCAGTCGATCGGGCCGAGCATCGTCGGCTCGCTGTTCGAGCTGTCGACGGTGCGGGCCGGCGTCGTGCAGACGATCAACGCCGCCTCGAGCCTCACTTTCGCGGCCGACGTCAGCCGCAGCGCCGCCGGCACCACCACCCACTTCGCCTCGGGCTCGGTCAGCTATAGCTACCAGTGGGCGCGGGCCTGGACCGCCAGCGCGACCTACCGTTATCTGCACCGGTTCCAGGCAACCGGCACCACGACGATCGATCCGATCACCAACACGCCCGTTGCGGCAGGCCTCGGCCCGGCCAGCTCCAACAGCCTGGTGTTCACGGTATCCCGAAATTTCACGGATCTCGGCCACACCGAGTGACCGCGTGCGCGGATGGCCGGACGCCGCCGGGCACCCATCGGGCGCCCAGGGGACACCTTGCCGGCCGACGCCGCGATGCGCCTGACGGCGCGCTTACTTCGGCGCGACCTCGGCCATGGCCGATCGGATACTGTCCTTCAAGGACGTGCCATCGGGCTCGAGCCCGAGCGCGACCTTGAATTGCTCTGCTGCCTTGTCCGTGGCGCCGCTGGCCTGATAGCTTTCGCCGAGATGGAAACGCGCCGCCGCCGAGTTCGGCATCGTTGCCGTGACCTTCTCGAGCAGCGCGATAGCAGCCTTGTAGTCGCCGCGCTTGAACTGGGCCCATCCGAGGGTGTCCTGAAACTGCGCGATGTCGGTGGTCTTCAAGGCCTCGGACAGCGCCAGCGCCCGCTGCAGACTCTCCTTGTCGGAGCGGTGATCGAGCAGCAGGCTGACCAGGTTGTTGATTGCGATCGCCGTCGTCGGCTGATCCTTCAGGACCGACTCGTAAAGCGCGATCGCGCCCTCGTGGTCGCCTTTCTGAATCTTCACGCCTGCCAGCGCGAGCCGGAAGTTGACGTTGCCCGGCATTTCGCGCAACCCCGCCTGCAGGACGTCCCCGGCGGCGTCGAAGTTCTTCTGCCGGGCGTAGAGCTCGTACAGCGCGGTATAGCCGATTGGCTCGTTCGGCCGCTGGGCGACCGCGGCCTTGAGATCGCGCTCGGCCTCGTCCTCCCGGTGCAGGGCCATCATGGTCTGACCGGTCAGGACCAGGAGCTGGGCGTTCCCGGGAAATTTCCAGTTCATGTCCTGCAGCAGATCCGTGGCTTTGTCCGCCTGGCCCTGCTTCAGATAGACCGATACCAGCGCCACCACCGGCTGCACCGCCTCGGGCGCGGCGCGGTGCGCCTGCTCCATCGCCGCGATGCTTTCGCCGATCTTGTCCTGGCCGGCCAACGCCGCGGCCCGGATTTCGTCGGCGAGCGCACGGTCGTCGCTCGCGCGTCCGACCAGATCGGCCACCGCCAGCGCGCCGGCCCAGTTCTTGCGCGCGAGCCGGACCCGGGCGAGCGCGGTCAACAGCTTGGCGTTGCCCGGATTGCGGCCGGTTGCTTCACCAAGGATCTCCTCGGCATGGACCAGGTCGCCCTTGCGCTGCAGGAACGCCACGTATTGCAGCGCCACAGCGGGATCGAGCCCGGATGATTTCATGGCGTCGGCATATTGG
>JBKQQE010000389.1:0-6749 GCA_052326245.1 Xanthobacteraceae bacterium
CACTGCGCTGTCCAAACTGCGCTGGTTCTTCGTGATCGCGCGCAACTCCTCGTTCATCTACAAGGGCAGGGCCGTGCACATGAAGCTCATCGCCGAGGAACTCGGTGTCGACTACGTGGTCGAGGGCAGCGTTCGCAAGAGCGGCGATCGCGTGCGCATCACGGTTCAACTCAACGACGTCACGACCGGAAGCCACATCTGGGCCGAGCACTATGACCGCGGCGTTGCCGACGTGTTCGCGGTGCAGGACGAGATCACCGAGGCGATCGTCGCCGCGATCGAGCCTCAGCTCTATGCCGCGGAAAATTTTCGCGCCCAGCGCAAGCAGCCGGACAGCATGGATGCATGGGACCTGTTGATGCGGGCGCTGTCGCACTACTGGCGGGTGACACGACAGGACAACCTGGTCGCGCAGGCGCTGCTGGAGAAAGCGATCGCCATCGATCCCGGCTACGGTCAGGCGCTCGGCGTGCTTGCCACCAGCCATATATTCAGCGCCCACATGGGTTGGGCGGACCTCGCGACTGTCGGGCCGACCGCCGAGCGTGCCGCCCTGACAGCGACCATGGTGGATAGCGAGGACCCCTGGGCGCGCCTCGCGCTGGGCGGCGTTTACCTGTTCGCACGGCACTTCGATGAATCGCTTGCCGAGTTCGAGCTGGCGCTGCGACTTAATCCGAACTTCTCGCTGGCACAGGGCTATTATGGTCTTGCGCTGTGCTATTGCGGGAACTGGGAGGAAGGCAGTCTGGCCGCGCGTCGGGCGCTGCGACTGAGCCCGCGCGATCCATTGTCGGCGATTTATTGCGGCATCACCGCCTACGCCCAGTTCCTCGGCCGTAACTATGATGAGGCGATGCGGCTTGCGCGCGAAGGCATCCGCCAGCGCAGCGATTTCGTCGGCGCCCACCGCGTGCTCACCGCCGCCGCCGGCATGGCCGGGCAGGACGATATTGCCAGGACCGCTCTCCAGCAGCTTCGGCGCGCGCAGCCCAATATTTCACTGGCCTGGGTCGCAAAATACATGCCGATCAAGCTGGATTCCGACAGAGAGCACTATCTGGAAGGCTTCCGCCGGGCGGGATTGCAGTAGTATATCGGAGCGGGCCCGCTGAATTCGGGAATATTCGGCACCCAACTCATGACGCAAGGCCAACATCGTTCGCGCCGGCATCAACTATATATTCGGCGGGCCGGTGGCCGCGCGCTATCGATCCCGTCCGCCGACCGCCAAAAAGCCCCTGGATCGTCCGGGGCTTTTTGGTTTGCTGCGTTGCGCAGGTCCATTCCGGGTCCGCCGCCGCCGGCTCACTTATATAATCACGCGCCGATCCCTATCGAATCTTTATACGCACCAACCTAGATCGTGACGGTCACGCCCCCCTCAGGACGCGCCATGCACACCTCCAACTCACCCGATCGATGGGAATCATCCGACGCCAAGGCGGACCGGATCGGAGTCGGCGTGGCCTGGGCCGTGCTGTGGATCGCCGTGATCCTCGCAGGGGTCTGGTTTGTTTCGGCTCCAAGTTTCGAGAAATGCAGCGCACTGGAAACTCAATCCCAACGCATCGCGTGCTTCGAAAACCTTCGCGACGAGCTGTTGAAGAAATCTCCCGCCAAAGGCGGCGGCCCGATTGCGCCGGGCAATTCAGACCAGGGTGTCGTCCGTTGATCAATCATTTTGCTCCCGCAAAATGATGAGAGTCATCCCTGACCAGCGTGGTCAAACGATCAGCCCGCCACGGTCGCCGTTTCGTTTCAATCTTCGAGCGCCGCGACCGCCTCGATTTCGATTAGCCAGCCCGGCCGCGCAAGCCGGCTGACGACGACCAGCGTGCTGGCCGGCGGGTTCTCCACATTGACATAACGGTCGCGTATCGCGCGCAGCTTTGGCACTTCCGCCGCATCCACTTCTGCGACGAGGTAAATGTTCAGCTTGACGATATCGGCCATTTTGCCGCCGGCCGCTTCGACCGCGATCTTGAGGTTGCGGAAGACCTGCTCGACCTGCGCCTCGAAATTGCCCTCGCCGATCAGCTTGCCTGACGCATCGCCGGAGACCTGGCCTGCCAGGTACACGATCGTCCCGCTGTTGACCTTCGCGATATGCGAATAGCCGGCGGGCGGCATCAGGGTGTTTGGACTCAGAAATTGCTTCGATGGTTTGCCCATGAGCTTCTCCTGTTTGGCGCCCGGCCGGTATAGCCGGGCCGCCGTGAATCGACATGATCAACTTGGCCACTCGTGTCCGAGCTACCGCGGAACCCGGTGATTTCCGGCTTCAGCGCGGCGAGCCACCCAGGGCGCGGATGGCGGCCGCCGTGCGGGTCTCGACGCCAAGTTTCTGAAAGATATGTTCGAGATGCTTCTGAACGGTGCGGGCACTTATCGCCAGAACCGCGGCGATCTCGCTGTTGGTCTTGCCGGCGGCGACGAGAGCCAAAACCTCGCGCTCGCGATCGCTGATGGGCAATGGCGCGAGGTCGGAGGCAGAGACCTCGAGGCGCTCGGCCTTCATCAGCAGGTAACCCACGGATACATCGTCCGGATCGGGAACGAAATGCACGGTGAGTCTGGAGCCGAGGCGTGACAGGCCGAACTGCTGGCCGTGATTGATCGCCGGCCGCTCGAGGCCCCAGTTGCGGCTGTGCGACAGCCAGGCGAACAGCATCGCCGGAAGCCTGCTCGGCCGACCGGAGCCGTCTTGGGGAAAGAACTGGCCCAGCAGCCGCAGCGCCGCCGGCGAAGCGTCCAGGATATGCCCCGCCATCGTCACCCGCATCATCTGCCAGGCGCCGTCGGCGGCAAGCTCGCTGATGTGCTTCAATCCGATGCTGGCCTCTTCGCACACAACGAGATTGCGGTAGATCGCGGCCAGCGGCTGACGGACCGCGTCCAGCAGGGCGCGCTCGTCGTCCCTGAAATCGCTTCGGCTGCGGTTGAAGACGATGCTGATGACGTTGGCGCGGTCGATGCGCAACGGCAATGCCATCACGTAGTTGATGCCGATCCGGCGGTAATAGTCGGCATGCAGCGCCGAGTTGCGGAAGGAACGTCCATTCATGCAATCCGAGATGCGCTGCGTGGGGCCGCTCGGATGGGATCCGTGAAACCGGACCAGGGGATGCTCGCGAAAATGCCGATCGAATGCCGTGCGATCGGCTTCGGAAAGGAATTCGCCCTTGCGTCCGACGACCCGCCTTGTGCCTGCTTCCAGGTCGCAGACGCTCAGGGTCGTGAGATCGGAAGCGACGATACCCGTCAATTGCTCGAGCGCTGCATCAACGAAAGACGCGCTGCTCGCGCTTTGACCGGCAAGCAATTGCAGCGCGCGCAGGGCCGCGCGCAAGTCATGTTCGGGTAGCCTTGCAAGCAACGCGCCCATGAGACGATCCCACCGGAGTGTAGACGCTCTGTCGGCGCGAACAGCATAGCAAATCTGCCGGAGCGCGTCACGTCCGGGTTCGGCCCGGGCGTTCGACGCGCTCGCGGACTACTCGCTTCAGGCGGCGTGCTTGTGGCCAGCCGCGTAGTCAAGCATGCCTTGAAAATCGACGACGATGGCGGCTTCATCGCCGATCACCCAGGCATCGTGGCCGCTCGGCAGCAGCGATACGTCGCCCGGTCGACAGTCGAATTCCGAGCCGTCATCCATCCGGATCCGGAGAATTCCGGCGACATGATACTGGAAGTGCGGCGCTTCGCAGCTCGACGTCTTGACGATCGGCTGTACCGAGGTCGCCCAGCGCCAGCCGGGCTCGAATACGGCGCGGCCGATCGTGGCGCCGCCGATCTTGATCAGTTCCAGGCGGCCTTTCGGGAATTCGCGCACCTCGTCGGGCGCGCCGAAGTTCTTGAGTTCCGCCGTTTCAGTGATCGCGTGTGCAAGCTGGGCCATGGATCTGCTCCTTCCCTGAACACCCCGGTTAGTCCAGGTCGCAAGGCTAGGCATCGAGCCCTTGTCCGGGAAATACGCATGTTGGCGTATGCGATCCTCTCGTCAAGGAAGATACGGTGGCTACGGCTTTCGCGTCGAACGGCCCGGCGGCCGCAGCTGTCGGCGTCCCGGCCGGGTTCGAACCGGCGGCGACGCCCAATGCGTGGAGATCCGAGTTGGGTTCGCCGGCAGGTTCAAGGCACCTGCGATTCAGGGCAGCGGCACTGGCGGTCGCGGCGCAGAAGATGATTGCGGCTGAACTGGCGCTTGCGCGACGGCTGGCGACGGCGACGCGGGGTGCGACTGCAATGCGGCTTGCGGCGACGGAAGTGCCGGAGCCGGCTTGCGAGCCGAGGTGGATGCCGGTCGTGGCGAAGCTGCTGGTGGCTTGCGCCGCGCTTCCTGTTCGCTGAGCTTCGCAAGGTTGCGGGCCAGTTGTTCCTGGCTGCCCTTGAGCTCGTCTACGGCCTGTTGCAGCGTTGCGAGATCGCGCGCCATCGCCTGGAGCCTCACCTCGGAGGCCGCCGGCGCGGCGATTTCCGGCGCGGCCTGACGAGGCGAAGGCGCCGGTTGCGCCTCCGGTTGCGGAGCTTGCACCGTCGCCTCGGCCGTCGGAACGGGAGGTTGGCTCGACGGCTCCGCGACGCTACGGGGCAGCCACGAAGCCGGCGCGAAAGTCGGTGCCCATCTCGCCGCGATCTCCTTGGCTTGATGGCCCTGGGCATGCCATGCCAGAGTGGCGGCGACGCCGAGGAACATGACCAGCAAAGCCGTAACGCTGCGTCGCATCAAGCTCCCGAGCCACGGGCGTTCGCCAGGGCCCGGGATCGCGGTCTGGCCATCGACCTGGTGGGCGTCTTCGGCGGCAGCACGAAACGTCGCATCGATCGGCGGCACCGTCCGTTCGGCGAAGAAGTCAGGCCCCGTGTCCAGGGACGGGCGCATGGTGTCACGCGCGAGGATGGATGGCGCTTCCATCGCCGGCGCGATCATGACAACGTCCTGATCGTTTCGGTCAGCGGGTTTCAGGTCCAGCATGGGGACACTCCGTACTCGGTTCGATATCACCCGCATGCCCCACACTCCCAACGCCATGCCGGTTTGACCAAAGCAAGGCCGGACCATGATGAGGACAAGATGGATTGTGGCGGCTGTTGCTTGGGAACCTCTGCTTGTGCCGGTACGGTGCGGCCAACAGGCTGAGAGCGCCAGCCGAACGGGGGGACGTATCAGATACCCTGCCAGGCCAGGGCTGAACGCCACTTCGCCGGCCGCGCTGGAGCGGCCGCTCTTGCCCCAGAAGTGGACTTCTTGTCTGGCGGTCGGCGGGGCAGCCAATTGCTGCCAACCGCGGACATGGCAGTCCTGGCAGGCATTTTGACAGAGATGGATGCCTGTGATTTTCTGACGTTCGGCAGGACAAGAAAAAATCGACAACGGAAACGACATTGTCCACCGTGATGACGACGATCGCGGACCGGTCACGGAGGAGGACGGCGATGAAGCTCGGTTCGGCAAGGCTTTGCGCGATCGCGCTGCTGCTCGGCGCCATGACGTCGCCGGCATTCTCGGAGATCAAGATCGGCATCACTTTTTCGGCCACCGGACCCGGCTCGGCGCTCGGGCAGCCTCAGAGCAAGACGGTGGCGGCGCTGCCCAAGGAGATGGGCGGCGAGAAGGTGACCTACATCGCGCTCGACGACGAGTCCGACTCCACCAAGGGCGCGCAGAACGCGCGACGCCTGGTGCTGGAGCAGGGCGTCGACGTGCTGATCGGCTCGTCGCTGACGCCCGTCACGCTGCCGATACTCGACGTCGCGCGCGAATCCGGGACTCCGCTGCTGTCGCTCGCCGCGGCGACCTCGATCGTCAAGCCGCTCGACGACAAGCGCAGGTGGGCGTTCAAGGTCGTTCCCAACGACGACCTGATGGCGGCGGCGATCCTGAAATACATCGCGAAGTCGGGGGCGAAGACGCTCGGCTATATTGGCGTGTCCGACGGCTATGGCGAGGGCTACTACAAGGAGATCAGCCGGCTTGCGCCGGAACTTGGATTGACGGTCACCACGCACGAGGTCTACGCGCGCGGGGACACCTCGGTGATGGGGCAGGCGCTCAAGGTCATCGTCACCAAGCCGGATGCGGTGTTCATCGCCTCTGCCGGCACGCCGGCCGTGCTGCCGCAGCAGTCGCTGCGCGAGCGCGGCTACACCGGCCCGATCTACCAGACCAACGGCGTGGTTACCGAGGAATTCCTCAAGCTCGGCGGCGCCGACGTCGAGGGCGCGGTGTTCGCCGGCGAGGCCTTCACGATCGTCGACGATCTGCCGGCCGACGATCCGTTCCACCGCGCCGCCGACGAGTTCATCACCGCCTACAAGGCGGTGAACGGGCAGAAACCGAACCTGTTCGGCGGCCATCTGTGGGACACCGTGGCGCTGGTCAAGCGCGCCGTGCCCGGTGCGCTCAAGGTCGCCAAACCCGGCACCGCGGAATTTCGCGCCGCGCTGCGCGACGAACTGGAACGCGGCAAGGACGTCTATCTCAACAACGGGCTGTCGAACATTACCGCGACGGATCACAACGGCTACGACGAACGCTCCGCCATCCTGATCAAGGTCGAGGGCGGAAAATTCCGGCTGCTGAAGTGAAGCGATCGGCTCGGGAGACACCGACGGCGGCACCGCTTCCATGGCTTCACGGGACTGCGGCAGGGTGCTAGTGTCCCGGTTCTAACGTTCGCATCCCTTTGCAGCGGGCTGTTTTGCGAATGTTAGAACCATAGGGACACTAGCAAGCATAATATTCT
>JBKQQE010000390.1:0-5043 GCA_052326245.1 Xanthobacteraceae bacterium
GTTGAACGACGAGACGGCCGGGCTGCGCGCGGAGACAAGGCGCCTGCGCGACCAGCTGACGCGGCGCGAAGTCGGCGATGAGCCGATCGATCGCCGCGGCAGCGACAAGCTGGGAAGCAGGATCGGAGCGCCCGCCGCGGGATCCAGCGCGCCAGGTGGCGCCGCCGCGCGCGTGCCGGAACAGCCGGCGCCGAAGGGCGATCTGCTCAAGGCCGGCCCTTCCAAGGACGAGACGCGGGCGGCGACGACAGCCGCCGGCGCCGCTCCCGAGGTGAAGTCCGCGGAGCCGCAGCTCGAATTCGAACGTCGCAAGTCGGTTGCCGAGCGGGCCTGGAGCGAGCTGCTCGACTTCGCCGCGCGCATGAAAAAAGATCTCTCCGGCAAGCCCGAGTGATCGGCTGCAATTCCTCGGCGCACGCGGGCTGAAATGCCGAAGCGCGCGCCGGCCATCCGTCTCAGTTGGCGTTGATGTCGGCGTCCTTGGTCTCCCGCAGCAGCAGGGTGCCGATCACGAAGGTGAGGGCGGCAAAGAACACCGGGTAATACAGGCCGGAATAGATATCGCCGGTGGATGCCACGATCGCGAACGCGGTCGCGGGCAATAGGCCGCCGAACCAGCCGTTGCCGATGTGGTAGGGCAGCGACATCGAGGTGTAGCGGATGCGGGTCGGGAACAGTTCGACCAGCATCGCTGCGATCGGGCCGTAGACCATGGTGACGAAGAGCACCAGGACGAACAACAGGCCGATCAGCGCGGCCACCTGCGGACGGAAGATGTCGAACGGGTGCGCCATCTTGACGATGCCGGCGTCACCCGCCTTCGGATAGCCTGCCGCCAGCACCGCCGCCGTGATCGCGGCATTGGAGCTCTTGTCGGTGTAGGCCAGTTCCTTGTCGTTGATCATGATCCTGACGGGCGAGCCCGCCGGAGCCGCGATCGTCGAGTACTTGATCGATGACAGGGCCAGGAAGGCGCGCGCGACGTCGCACGGCTTACTGAAGGTGCGGGTTCCGACCGGGTTGAACAGGTCGCCGCAGCCCGCGGGATCCGCCACCACCTGGACCTTGACGCTTTCATAGGCCTTTTCCAGCGCCGGGTTGGCGTTGGTCGAGATCAGCTTGAAGATCGGGAAGAAGCTCAGCGCCGCGATCAGGCAGCCCGCCATGATGATCGGCTTGCGGCCGATCCGGTCGGACAGCGCGCCGAAGAACACGAAGAAGCCGGTTCCGAACACCAGCGACCAGGCGATCAGCAGGTTGGCGGTGTAGCCGTCGACCTTGAGAATCGATTGCAGGAAGAACAGCGCGTAGAACTGGCCGGTGTACCAGATCACGCCCTGGCCCATGGTGAGGCCGAACAGGGCGAGCAGCACGATCTTGCCGTTGTTCCAGTTGGCGAAGGCGTCCGTCAGCGGCGCCTGGGAGCCTTTGCCTTCGTCCTTCATTTTCTGGAAAATCGGCGACTCGTTGAGCCGCAGCCGGATCAGCACCGAGACGAAAAGCAGCACCACCGACACCAGGAACGGCACGCGCCAGCCCCAGGTCGCAAAGTCGGCCTCGCCCAGGATCGTGCGGGTGAACAGGATCACCAGCAGCGAGAGGAACAGGCCCAGCGTCGCGGTGGTCTGGATGAACGAGGTGTAGTAGCCGCGCTTGTCGTGCGGCGAATGCTCGGCCACATAAGTTGCCGCGCCGCCGTATTCGCCGCCAAGCGCGAGGCCCTGCAGCAGCCGCAGCGCGATCAGGATGATCGGCGCCACGATGCCGATGGAGGCGGCGTTGGGCAACAGGCCGACGATGAAGGTCGACAGACCCATGATCAGCATGGTGACCAGGAAAGTGTATTTGCGGCCGACGAGATCGCCGACCCGGCCGAACACGATGGCGCCGAACGGCCGCACCAGGAAGCCGGCGGCAAACGCCAGCAGCGCGAAGATGTTGCGGGTGTTTTCCGGATAGGCGCTGAAGAACTGGGCGCCGATGATCGCCGCCAGCGATCCGTAGAGATAGAAGTCGTACCATTCGAAAACGGTGCCGAGCGAGGAGGCGAAGATGACGAAGCGCTCGTCGCTGGTCATGCGCCCCGATCTCGCAGGCGTCACTGTCATTGATGTCATCAGACGTTCCCCACCCGGTGATCTTGCATGGTCTCCTGAAGGTCTTTTCCAATCCGGACCGTGATGCTGGTCGGTACTAATCGCAGATTGTCGGCACCCTCGAAAGAGCCCCCACCCGACTTTGGCCCGTCGCCGGCGCCGCCGCGACGCAGTATGCAGCAATCCGGTCGCGGTCGACGTCGCGATTCATGCAAAACCGGCCGCGAACGGGTCGCGGCCGGTTGTTATTCCAGGCCTTCCGGCCGCTTGATCAGACGTCGGCGATGCCGGTCTTGGTGATATCGACGTCCTTGGTTTCGGGCAGGAACAGCAGGCCGACGACCAGGCTCATAGCGGCGATCACGATCGGATACCACAGGCCGGAATAGATGTTTCCGGTCGCGGCGACGATGGCGAACACCGTTGCGGGCAGGAAGCCGCCAAACCAGCCATTGCCGATGTGATAGGGCAATGACATGCCGCTGTAGCGGATGCGGGCCGGGAACAGCTCCACCAGCCAGGCGGCGATCGGCGCGTAGACCAGCGTGACGTAGATCACCAGGAGCCAGAGCAGGACCACGGTCATGGTGCGGTTGATCTCGGCCGGGTCAGCCGACGCCGGATAGCCGTGGGTCTTGACGGCCGCCGCGAGGTTCTTGGCAAAGTCCGGGCTGTCGGCCGACAGCGTCTGCTCGCCGACCTTCACCTGCGCCACCGCTCCGGCCGGAGCGGCCTCGTTCTGGTAGTTCACCGACAGGTTGACGAGCGTGGATTTCGCCACGTCGCAGCCGGTAGTGAATTTCTCGGTACCCGTGGCCTTGAACTGGAACGAGCATTTTCCGGGATCGGCGATCACCGTCACCGGCGCTTTGGCCAGGGCGGCCTCGAGCTTCGGGTTGGCGTAGTGCGTAATGCCCTGGAAGATCGGGAAATACGTCAGCGCCGCGAGCAGGAAGCCAGCCAGGATGATCGGCTTGCGGCCGATCTTGTCCGAGAGCGCGCCGAAGATCAGGAAGAACGGCGTGCCAAGCGCCAGCGCGACCACGATCATGATCTGCGCCGTGATCCCAGGCACCTTGAGCGTCTGGGTCAGGAAGAACAGTGCGTAGAACTGCCCGCCATACCAGACGACGGCTTCGCCGGCCGTTGCGCCGAACAGCGCCAGGATCGCGATCTTGGCGTTCGACCATTCGCCGAAGGCCTCGCCAAGCGGACGCTTCGAGGTCGTCCCCTCTTCCTTCATGCGCTTGAACACCGGCGACTCGTTCAGGCTCATGCGGATCCAGAGCGAGACGATCAGCAGGATGCCCGACAGCAGGAACGGCAGGCGCCAGCCCCAGGCGCTGAAACCTTCCTCGCCCATCCAGCTCCGGATGCCGAGAATGAGCAGCAGCGCCACAAACAGGCCGAGCGTCGCAGTGGTCTGGATCCAGGAGGTATAATAGCCGCGCTTGCCCGGAGGGGCATGTTCGGCGACGTAGATGGCGGCTCCGCCATACTCGCCGCCCAGCGCTAGGCCCTGGATCAGCCGCAGCCCGATCAGAACGATCGGCGCCGCGATGCCCCATGACTGGTAGCTCGGCAGCAGACCGATGAAGAAGGTGCCGATGCCCATCAGGCTCATGGTGATGAGGAAGGTATATTTGCGTCCGACCAGGTCGCCGAGGCGTCCGAAGATCAGCGCGCCGAACGGGCGAACCGCGAAGCCCGCGGCGAACGCCAGCAGCGCGAAAATGAAGCCGACATTCGGCGGGACGTTCGAGAAGAAGTATTTCGCCAGAAACGCACCAAGCGTGCCGTAGATGTAGAAATCATACCACTCGAATACGGTGCCCAGCGAAGACGCGAAAATGACCATTCTCTCTTCACCGGTCATCCCTCCCGTTCTTACAGGCGTCATGGTCGTTGTTGTCATCAGACGTTCCCCCTCGTGATTGGTTATTGTCGGCATATTTCGCGCCCGGACCTTGGGCACCCGCGGGAGCCGGTCGGCACGATTAGTGACAGGTTACCATTGCCAGCAAATCGGACCCAATAAGACTTTGGCCCAACGAACGCGGCTGGTTTTGCGTTGCACAATCATTGCCGCGGGCCCGGCGCCGCGCGCGTCTCGAGCCGGCTCAGACGCGATGAGCCATGATGGCGGTCATCCAAGGCTCCGCATGCGGGACCTCTTGCACAGCTCTTCGCGCACCGTGCTATTGCAAGTTGCGCAGCCTTCGCCGAGGGTTGACAATGAGACAGATGGTCGACGGGGGCCAGCCGGTGGCCCCGTCGGCGCGTTCCGTTCTGTCGCGTTCCGTTCTGTGGAGTGTGATGACTGCTGCCGCCACCCGCATTGTGATCGCCGACGATCATCCCCTGTTCCGCCGCGCGTTGCGCGACGCGGTCTGCAGCGTCGTGGCGGAGGCCGCGATCGGCGAGGCCGGGTCGTTCGAGGAATTGACCGCGCTGCTCGAGCGCGACGCGGAAACCGACCTGATCCTGCTCGACCTCTCGATGCCCGGGATCAGCGGATTTTCCGGGCTGATCTATCTGCGGGCGCAGTATCCGGCGATCCCGGTGGTGATCGTGTCCGCCAGCGACGACAGCGCGACCATTCGCGGCTCGATGGATTTCGGGGCGTCCGGTTTCATCCCGAAGCGCTTCGGCGTGGAGACATTGCGGGCGGCGATCGCCAACGTGATGGCCGGCGACGTCTGGATTCCGGACGATGTCGATCTCGCCGCCGGCGGGGATCCGGATCTGGCGCGGCTGCGCGACCGGCTGGTGACGCTGACGCCGCAGCAGGTCCGCGTGCTGATGATGCTGTCGGAGGGGCTCCTGAACAAGCAGATCGCCTATGAACTCGGGGTCTCGGAAGCGACCATCAAGGCCCATGTCTCGGCGATCCTGCAGAAGCTCGGCGTCGAGAGCCGCACCCAGGCGGTCATCCTCGCCGCCAAGA
>JBKQQE010000391.1:0-9889 GCA_052326245.1 Xanthobacteraceae bacterium
GCCGAGCGAACCATCCCCCGTCTGCGCCGGCGGATCGGCTCGTTCTCCCGTCAACTCTGCCCCAGCGAAGCCTCAAACTATTTTAGCCATGCAGGCTACGCGTGAAATCCACCGAAACATGCTCTAGTGGTCCGATTCCAACATTCGCATCCCATTTCAGCAGGCGCTTTGCGAATGTTGGAATCGAAGGACCACTCGCTAATTTCAAGTGGCTAGTGGAGTTTAGGATTTGACATTCGCTGGGTGACGCAGCCGCAAGGGGGGTCGCGAAGGTCAAATCCACTCCACTAGCTGGCGCGCGTCCCCGGCGCGCCTGGACGCGCTGACCATCACAGCCGCTTCGGCGGCAGCTCACACCACGGCACCGGCAGCAGCTTCTGATAGATCTGGTTCCACAAGCAGATGTATTCCGGGCCGCTCTTCTTGGTGACCATCTTGACCGGTTCGGGATGCGCCACCACCACATGGGCGACGATCAGGACGATGCCGATGGCGAGCGCCCCGCGCAGTTGCGCCAGCTGCGGCATCCGGTCGAGCAACAGCGCGCCGGCGATGATGATGAAGGGATCGCTGAGCACGAAGTATTCCGACTTCAGACCCCGCGGCACCCCGAGGCAATCGACCCCGGTCGCGACCAGGACCAGCAATGTCGCCTGCAGCGCGAGCTGCCATTTGCGTGTGCAGGCGGCGTAGACGATCCCCGCCAGTACCAGCCACAGCACGAACACGGTCGGGCGCGCGGCGGTATAGAGAAAGAACGTGTCGCGCTTCAGCACCGCGATCAGGCCGCCCTCGAGCATGTTGAGGACGGCGGCCATGGTGGAGGCGCCCTCGCCCGACAACTCCGAGAAGCTGACCATCTTCTCGAGCGGATTGAGCACCGCCACCGCGTTCTGGGCATTGAACGCAAGGTCGAGCACCAAGAGGCCCAGCGCCCCGCCGGCCGCCAGCGCGAACAGGATCGCGAGCGTCTCCGCAACCGAGACTTTCCGGATCAGCGCGAACACGACCACCGCGACGGCCGCATAGAGCAGCAGCGCGCACTGGTAGACGCCGTAGGTCTTGAACAGCAGCGGATGCAGCTCCGCAACGGCGAGATTCTGCGGATCGAAGCCCGCCGCCACGATGGCGCGCGTGCTCCAGACCAGGACCGCGGCGAGCACGGCGGCAAGCGCGACCGCCGGCCAGGCCCATGGCGATTGACGCCAGAACGCAGCGCTCGCCGCGCCGGCTTCGCCGAAGGCGACGGCGAGCACGGGCAGCGCGGCGACCAGGACAATGACATGGACCTTGTTCTCGAGCCCCAGCATGCACAGGAACGCCACCGCGGCCAGCGCCAGTGGACGCCCGATGCTGCCGCGGCGACATTGCGGGATCAGCACCAGGAGCGCGAACACCACCATGGAGGCGGCGATCATCTCGCTGCGCAGGATGCGCAGATGCACCGCGACGCCGCCGGAGAACGCGAAGGCGAACGCCGCGAGCAGCGCCACGCGCCAGTCGCGCACCACGCGCCGCATCAGGAAGGCGAACGCCAGCACGGCGAGCGTCCCCGTCAACCAGGCGACCAGGCGCCCGGCCCGCACCGCCTGCGTCATCGCGGCATCGAACGCCGGGACGTCGGTCGCGGAGGGAATCGCGGGCAGCGTCCAGGCGTCGAGCAGGCCGATCGCATGCAGCGCCTGGAAGGCATATTTGACCGACAGGATGGTCAGGTATCCGGGGTGGTCGAAGAATTCCTGCGGTTTGCCGTCGTTCATCACCAGCGCGTTGTAGACGACCATGAAATCCATGTCGGCGTTGCGCCAGTAGATGGCGAAATAGCCGAACAGAAAGAACGACAGCGCGAGCCCCAGCACCAGCGCGACGAGGCCGCCGCGCCACCCCAGCGGCGTCAGGCGGGACAGCGTGTCGCGCGGCGCGGTCGACCGGGCGGCCGGAGCGGAGTCGGCTGGGAGGACGTGATCGGACATCGGGACAGGCTTTTCCGGCGCAGAGAAAAATGAGCGCCGTGACCGGCGGCGCGGAGACCTCCGCCGGCGGCGCCCCTAGTGTGGTGGATTTGACATTCGATTCAGTATTGCCGCGAACTCTCCAAGCGAATGTCAAATCCAAAACCACACTAGAATATTATCGTTGCCGGTGTCCCGGTTCTAACATTCGCAAGAGAGCCTGCCGCAAAGAGGTGCGAATGTTAGAACCGGGACCCTGACGGCACCTGTTTGCGGTGCCGACCACCGTTTCGTCAATGTCCGGTGTCGGGTCCGCTCAGAGCAGGCGGAACACGCCGTCCACCGCCCTGATCTCGGCCGGCTTGATCAGCCGCGAATGGGCGACGGTCACCGAGAACAGGGGCCCCTCCAGCTTCTCCTGCCAAAAGGCGAGAAAATCCTTCAGCGCCGGAAAGTTCGGGAACAGGTCGTAGTTCTGCCAGACATAGCTCTGCAGCAGCCAGCGGCGGTCCGGGCGCCGGTAGACGATCTCGGCGGTGGTCAAACCGTAGCCGGCAAGCTGCCGGGCGAAGTCGCGGCTGACGGCCTTCGCCGTGCGGTCCGGAGCGGGGTCTTTCTCAGTCATGCCAAACTCCATTCAACGAGCCCTATGCGGACTCGCAATTGAAATTTGACGCACTCCCGATCCCTATCTCAAGCCCAAAAGTTGAATAAAGTGTTGTTGTTCAAGGCATTAGCAGCAACCCTCAGGATCTGCTAACAAGCGGCCGGCGCTTCCCTGCGACCTGCGTTAACGATCAAATCAAATTTTGGCAGTCGGCCGCGCGGAGTGCCAATTTTTTCGCATGGCGGCCTTGATCAATCCGCGGGTGCGTCCTATGTCACCCTAGTTGCGGTGGCACTCATGCCCCGCGACTGCCAACAATCCGCAAAATTCAAATAATTCATAGACTTAGGAGAAACGCGATGAAATTCCGTCCGCTTCACGATCGCGTCGTGGTCAAGCGCATCGACGCCGAGACCAAGACCACCGGCGGCATCATCATCCCCGACACGGCGAAGGAAAAGCCGTCCCAGGGAGAGATCGTTGCTGTGGGCCCGGGTGGCCGCGACGAAGCCGGCAAGTTGATCCCGATCGACCTCAAGGTCGGCGACCGTGTGCTGTTCGGCAAGTGGTCGGGCACCGAGGTCAAGATCGACGGCACCGAAGTGCTGATCATGAAGGAAAGCGACATCCTCGGCGTGCTGGAAGGCCAGACCGCCGGCAAGAAGGCCGCGTAAGCGCGATCCCCAGACAACCGAATTCAAGGAAACAAGATTATGTCAGCTAAAGAAGTCAAATTTGGCGTCGACGCGCGCGACAAGATGCTCCGCGGCGTCGAGATTCTCGCCAATGCCGTCAGGGTGACGCTGGGTCCGAAGGGCCGCAACGTCGTGCTCGACAAGTCGTTCGGCGCTCCCCGCATCACCAAGGACGGCGTCACCGTCGCCAAGGAGATCGAGCTCGAGGACAAGTTCGAGAACATGGGCGCGCAGATGGTGCGCGAAGTGGCATCCAAGTCGGCCGACGCGGCCGGCGACGGCACCACCACCGCGACCGTGCTGGCCGCAGCCATCGTCAAGGAAGGCGCCAAGTCGGTCGCCGCCGGCATGAACCCGATGGATCTGAAGCGCGGCATCGACCTCGCGGTCGAGGCGGTGGTCGCGGATCTGGTCAAGAACTCCAAGAAGGTCACCTCGAACGAGGAAATCGCCCAGGTCGGCACCATTTCCGCCAACGGCGACGCCGAGATCGGCAAGGTCCTCGCCGACGCCATGAAGAAAGTCGGCAACGAGGGCGTCATCACCGTCGAGGAGGCCAAGTCGCTGGAAACCGAACTCGATGTCGTCGAAGGCATGCAGTTCGACCGCGGCTACATCTCGCCCTACTTCGTCACCAATGCCGACAAGATGCGCGTCGAGTTCGACGACGCCTACATCCTGATCAACGAGAAGAAGCTGTCCTCGCTCAACGAGCTGCTGCCGCTGCTCGAGGCCGTGGTGCAGACCGGCAAGCCGCTCGTCATCGTCGCTGAAGACGTCGAAGGCGAAGCGCTCGCCACCCTCGTGGTCAACCGCCTGCGCGGCGGCCTCAAGGTCGCGGCCGTCAAGGCTCCGGGCTTCGGCGATCGCCGCAAGGCCATGCTGCAGGACATCGCGATCCTGACCGGCGGCACGGCGATCTCGGAAGATCTCGGCATCAAGCTCGAGAACGTCACGCTGGCCATGCTCGGCCGCGCCAAGAAGGTGATGATCGACAAGGAAAACACCACCATCGTCAACGGCGCCGGCAAGAAGGTCGACATCGAAGCCCGCGTTTCGCAGATCAAGGCGCAGATCGAGGAAACCACCTCGGACTACGACCGCGAGAAGCTGCAGGAGCGTCTGGCCAAGCTCGCCGGCGGCGTCGCGGTGATCCGCGTCGGCGGCGCGACCGAGGTCGAGGTGAAGGAGCGCAAGGATCGCGTTGATGACGCGATGCATGCCACCCGCGCCGCGGTCGAGGAAGGCATCCTGCCGGGCGGCGGCGTCGCCCTGCTGCGCGCCTCCGAGCAGCTGAAGCGCATCAAGACCGCCAACGACGACCAGAAGACCGGCGTCGAGATCGTCCGCAAGGCGCTCTCCGCTCCGGCCCGCCAGATCGCCATCAATGCCGGCGAAGACGGCTCGGTCATCGTCGGCAAGATCCTCGAGAAGGATCTGTATGCCTGGGGCTTCGACTCGCAGTCGGGCGAATACGTCAACCTGGTCACCAAGGGCATCATCGACCCGACCAAGGTGGTGCGCGCGGCGATCCAGAACGCAGCTTCGGTTGCGGGCCTCCTGATCACCACGGAAGCCATGGTGGCCGAGCTGCCGAAGAAGAACACCGGTGGCCCCGCGATGCCTCCGGGCGGCGGCATGGGCGGCATGGACTTCTGATCCACTGCTCGACCGACAAACACGAAAGCCCGGCAGCGATGCCGGGCTTTTTTGCTGGGAGCCGCGGAACGACAAGCTCAGGGAACCTTGGACCCCGCAGCTTCCGGAAGCGCCGTTAACTAAATGTCTTAAGAAGAGGTGAACGAATCCCTGCAAATCTGGCGCAACTCCAGGATGGAGGGAGATATGAGCACCATCGGTCCCGTATACCCGGCCCAATTCGTCGTGAGCCAGGCAGAAGTGAAGCTCGTCGCGGACCAAACCACCAACGCAACTGCCGCGACCATCAAGTCCGATCAGCAGCACGTCGAAGCCGCTCAGGAAGTCGAGGCGGCAGACGCGAAAACTCCCGGCGTGGATTTCGTTGCCTGAGCGTAACCGTAACGTATCTGCCCGCTGATCTTACGATTCTGTGCAATGCTGAATCGCGCCGTCGTCGCGCCTTCGGGACGCCCAGGTTCGAGAGATCGAGGCAGTTCGGGCTTTACCCTACGGGATATGGAGCGGTCCGAACTTGTAGGACAATCCAATCAGGCCAATTTGAGTGGTGCTCTTGATATTTGCGAAAACGCGATCATCGAATGGGCCAGTCAGGCTGAAGAACATCTTATCCATGCCGCCGAAATCCGAGTAACGATACTCGGCCCGGGCGATCAAATTATTCCAGAGCATTTTTTCAACACCTGCCCCAACGGTCCAGCCCAACCTGGTGTCGGAGAATGCCGACGCGTGCGAGAGATCACAGACGGTCGTCATGCCATTTCCAAAGCAGCTTCCCGCCGTGTCAATTCTTTGAGCTGCAATTCCGGCACTGCCAAACAGCAAAGTCGTCGGATCGAGCAGGATTCCTGCACGGGCTCCAATTGTAACCCAGATAGCCGCCGGCTCTCACTGCGGAGCTATTGAAAGGTTGGCGCGCGGTCGAATCCGGCACGCCCCCCTGCGTCGGACCGGTTGCTGTTGTTGTCCAATTGTTATCCGCCCAGCGTTCACCCACCGAGCCGCCCAAATAAAAGCCGGACCAGTCGTACGCAGATGTTGCAGGGCTCTTGACCGCATGTCTGCCGCAAACGCAGGTGCGGCCAGGAACACGGCCCACGTCGCCCCGATAGCAAGAATGTGCCTTCTCACGCGAACTCCCGGCATGCTGCACTCCAAGCTGTTCCGGATTCGACTGTTGCGGTCAAGCCACATCTTGGCCCCTGGAGCGCAATCGGCGAGTCGTGACGAATCAAGGCGCTGGGGTTGCATTATTTCCATCGCCCACCGGTTGCGAGATAGTCCCGACGGCTTCTAGGATTGCAACCGCACACTCTCATCGAAAAGGAATCGCAGATGGGCGATGTTGCGCTGATGCGACGGGCGATCGAACTGTCGTCGCTGGCGATGCAGCGGAATGGCGGCCCGTTCGGCGCGGTGGTGGCCCTGGATGGCAGGATCATCGGCGAAGGCGTGAACCAGGTGGTGCCGTCGCGCGACCCGACGGCCCACGCCGAGGTTTCGGCGATCCGCGCCGCCTGCGCCGAGATCCGGAGCCACCAGCTGATCGGCTGCGAGATCTACACCAGCTGCGAGCCGTGCCCGATGTGCCTGGGCGCCATCTGGTGGTCGAGAATTTCCAGGATCTATTACGGCAATACCCAAGCCGACGCCGCCGCCATCGGCTTCGACGACCACGGCTTCTACAGGCAACTGCGTCTTCCTGCCGCGAACAGGACCGTCGCGGCCCAGCAACTGTGCAGCCACGAAGCGGCCGTCGTGTTCGACGAATGGAGCAAGAACGCAGGGCGAGTCCAGTACTGAAGCGCCGGCGCATTCGCCAGAACCTCGCCGCCCGCGCTCCTACTCCAGCTCAGGCGGCGGCGAACGATCGAGCACGTCGCCCTCGGCGCCCTCCAGCAGATCGACTTCGTAGCTTTCGATCACCAGCGGGCCGCGCCGGCGCGGCAGCACCGCGAGCTTTTCGAAGCGGGCGAACTGCCGGCGCAACGCCGCCTGCCCGTCCGCACGCACCTCGTCGACGAACATCAGCTTGCCGGCGAGCAGCGCCGGGTCCGGCTCGGGCATGTTGACCCAGCGGATGCGCTGGATCCGGCTCTCGACGCAGGTGCCGTGCGGAAGATAGAACTTCAGCCACGCGGTGGTGCCGTAGTCCGGCCCGAGCACGCAGCCGACGCCGTTCGCCCGCCGCAGCGCATCGATCTGCGCGGCGAGCGCGCGCCAGCCGACCCCGATGGTCTTGACCGTGGGGTCGCGGCGATAGCCGGTCAGCACGCCGGTGTCGGCCTGGATCAGCAGCGCGAGCCACATCACGAGCCCGACCGGCACGGCCCAGCGCCGGCAGAACGTGGCGGTGCGCTGCTCGCGCGCGTTCCAGGCGTGGTGGGCCGCGACCGCTGCCGCGACCGCGAAGGCCGGGTAGACCGGGCCGAGCCAGTTGGCTTCGACGCGGCTGTGCAGCGAGTGCCAGACGAAATACAGCGTGACCGGCCAGAACATCGCGTTGACCAGCGCGCGCGCCGGCCGCGTCTCGTTGTTGCCCCGCGTCAGGGCCACCAGCCCCATGACGCCGAGAACGAAGACCAGCGGCGTGGCGAAGCCGAACTGCGCCGGAATCATCTCGCCGAAGAACCGCAGCGTCAGGCTGTCGACCCTGGCACGGCCGAGCTGCTTGATGAACGACACCCATTGATGATCCGCGTTCCACGCGATCACGGGAGCGAACAGCGCAAAGGCGACGATGCCGCCGAGATAGGGCCAGGGCGAGCGCAGCCACCGCCGCAGCTGCGGCACCGCCAGCAGCCACGCCAGGATGGCCACGCCGAACAGCAGCGCGGTGTATTTCGACAACAGCGCGAGGCCGACGGCGAGACCGACGCCGAGCCACCAGACGCCGCGCCCGGTCTCGAGCACCTTGGCGAGCGCATAGAGGACGAAGGCGGAGGCGACCATCAGCGGCGCGTCGGGGGTCACGATCAGCGTACCGGCAGCGACCATCAAAGTGGCGTTGAGCAGCAGCGTGGCGCTGGCGGCAATGCCATCGTCGCGGAACAGCAGCTGGCAGGCGCGATAGACCGCGACGCTCATCGGCAGCGCCAGCAGGATCGAGGCCAGCCGCACCCCGAATTCGGTGTCGCCGGCGATCAGCGTGCCGAGGCGAATGACCAGCGCGACCATCGGCGGGTGGTCGTAGTAGCCGCCGGCGAGATGCTGTGACCAGGTCCAGTAATAGGCTTCGTCGTAAGTCAGCGGCGTCACCGCCGCCGCGATCAGGCGCAACGCCACCAGGCCGGCGACGACCAGCGCGGTGCGACGCCCGGCTGCGGTCATCGCCTGCGCCAGACGAACAGGCTCGACAGCGCGTAGTTCCACACCACGCCCATCAGCGCGCCGGCGGCTCCCGCCAGCCACCAGATCGGCTGCTGGTTGTAGATCGAGAACGCGACGCCGACATTGGCCATCAGGCCGACCGCGCACACCAGGTAGAACACCAGGAGGCCGCGCAGAATCGCCGCGCCCTTGAGCCGCTGGTCGCGATAGGTCAGCACGTTGTTGAGCAGGAAGTTGCTGGTCATGGCGACGAAGGCCGCGATCGCCTGGGCGACGGAAAACGAGGCGGGACGCAGCTCGAACACGATACCGAGCGTGACCAGATGCACCACCAGACCGATCAATCCGACCAGCGCGAACATCAGGAAGCGCAGCGACACCGCGTCGCGCGTCAGCTTCGCCAGCACCAGGCCGAAGAAGTCCAGCGCGACCATGGAATCGAGCTTGCTCTCGCCGTGCTGGCGCTCCCCGAACACGAACGGCACCTCGACGATGCGCAACGCGCCGCGCGCGGTGGCGACGATGTCGAGCAGGATCTTGAAACCCTGCACCGACAGCGCCGGCGCCAGTTCCTCGAAGCGGTCGCGCCGGATCATGAAGAAGCCGCTCATGGGATCGGCGATCTTGATGCCGAGCAGCTGCTTCGCCACCGCCGTCGCCGCCATGCTGAAGCCCGCCCGGGTGCGGTTGAAACTGTCGGCGCTGCCGCCGTCGATATAGCGGCTGCCGACCACGAGGTCGGCGCTGCCGTCCTGAAGATGCGCCAGCATGGCCGGCAGCCGGGTCTCGTCGTGCTGCAGGTCGGCGTCGATCACCGCGGCATAGGGCGCGCTGGAGGCCAGGATGCCCTCGATGCAGGCGCCCGAAAGCCCCCGCCGGCCGATCCGGCGCAGGCAGCGGACCCGGCTGTCGCGGGCGGCGAGGTCACGCACCACGTTCCAGGTCCCGTCCGGCGAGTTGTCGTCGACGAAGATGACCTCCCAGGCGATGCCCGCGAGCGTGGTCTCGAGCTTGCGGTACAGCGTCACCACGTTGTCGCGCTCGTTGAAGGTCGGGACGATGACGGAGAGCTGGCGGTCGCCGGTTGCCGCCCGGGACTGGGGCAGCGCCTCGCGAGAAGCCGGGATGTGGGCCGGGATGGGAGCCGCGGACGCGGCCGGGGGCGCTGATTCAGACATGGCCGCAGCATATAGCGGCGCGATCCGGCGGTGCCAAGGCGGGTTCCTGCCCTCCCCAGCCGGACTTTCGGCCGGAAGCCGGATCTTTGGGCAGGAGGTGAGGTCCCGGTCGCCTGGGCGTCGGTCCCGGATGGACTCGAAGAGCCCCAAAACGTCAACGACCACGAACGAAAGGCGCGCGTACATCCGGCGCAGCCAAATCATTGCATGGTCGTCTTCTCGGCCAGTCTCCCGGCCGTCCGTCGATGGAGCCTGGGGGGAAGCTCGACATCGCCGTTCCAAGCCATATGGTGTGCGAATTTGAAACCGCAAGTGGCAAGCAGCAGCGAGGAAGGCGATGGCGCCCAAATCCGGTCGGATCTATGTCGGCATCGGCGGCTGGACCTTCGAGCCCTGGCGGGGCGTGTTCTACCCGGACAAGCTGCCGCAGGCGAAGGAACTCAACTACGCCGCAAGCCACCTGACCTC
>JBKQQE010000392.1:0-2913 GCA_052326245.1 Xanthobacteraceae bacterium
TGGAGTTCAGTAGTGTGCTCTTCAGATCTGGTGACCAATTCTAGTTTCCTGCCGATGTCACGGTCGAGGTCGCAGCCTTTCTTCGTCGTGCCAGCATCGTTGTCGTACCCGCCGACCTGCCGCTCGATGTCTGCCGAGATCCCGAGGACATTCCGGTCTTGGGAACTGCGCTGGCAGGGCAATGCTCGTTGCTGATTAGCGTGGATCGCGATCTGCTCGACCTTGGTCGGCTTCGAGAGATTCCGATCATCCGTCCCGCAGAGTACTGGCAGCGCGCCGCCATGCTGGAGCCGTGAGGCGTCGCGTCGCTCGGTGTCGGTGCGCGGTCGCGAGCATGATGCTGTCGGCCATGGCGATTCGATGCTGCAGCGAAAGCCGCGCGGCTTCGAGCGTTGTCGCCCGGTCGAGATCGATCACGTTCCCTTGTTCCATGACCGCGATGGCGACAGCGACGGGACGATGAGCAAGACCGGCAGTTTTTTCAGGCGGTTCGCGAAGGCCGATTAAACCGTGCAGCGCGCAGTCGCCACTCCTCGCGGCCGAGGTACGCCGCTGCGCCGGCAAGCATGAGCGCCAGCGTGAACCAGGTGAGCGCATATACCAGGTGATTGTTCGGCAGCTCGATCACCGTCAACCCGCCGACGGGCAGGCCGCCGGGCACCGGTGTCGCATCGGCGTCGATGAAATACGGCGCGATCGGGGAGAGTGCACGCGCCGCGCCGATCGCCGCCACGTCGCGTGAATACCAGCGACCGGCGGCAGGATCGTTCGCGTGCAGGAAGGCGCCCTTCGGTTCGGTCACGCGCAGCAAGCCGCTGACGACGGTGGCGCCGCTGATGAGGCCCGCTGTGCGTGTCGCGGCATCACGCCGCTCGGGAGGCACGAAGCCGCGATTGACGAGCACGGTGAAGCCGCCGGCCGTGCGCAGCGGCGTCAGCACCCAAAAGCCGCCGCCCAGGCGCGTCACCGCGTGCACCAGCGTCTCACGGTCATTCAGATACTGCCCCGCGACGCGGACGCGCCGATAGGCGTAATCGCCGGCAGCAGCCTGCGGCCATTGCGAGGGCCCGGGAGCATCGACCGGCGCGGCGTGGACACGCTGCGTGATCTGTCCGATCAGATTCAGCTTCCAGACCCGTCGCTCGAGCTGCCATATTCCCAGCGCCGTCAGTGCGGCGACGATGAGCAGGCAGAGCAGACCCAGCAATGACAGCACCCGCGGCGAGCGCGCCGGCCTTGGCCGGTCATCCGCGCTCAAGGCATCTGGCTCATATCCCGGTCCGGCATCATGTTGGCGTTCAGATGATAGATGATCCATAGCGATCCGATCAGGACGATCACGACCAGAATGAGCGTGAACACCAGCGCCATGATCGACCAGCCGTCTTCCGATCGGGTATTCATGTGCAGGAAATACACCATGTGAACGGTGATTTGCACCACGGCCAGCGTCGTGATCGCCAGTTCAGTGGCGATCTTGCTGTTGAGCACTCCGGACATGACGAGCCAGAACGGTATCGCCGTCAGGATCACCGAGAGGATGAACCCGGTCAGATAGCTGCGCAGCGAACCATGGCTGTCGCCGTGCGCGTGTCCGCCGGCGGCATGCTTCCCGTGCACCGCATCGCTCATCGCAGCATCCCCCCCAGATAGACGAACGTGAAGACACCGATCCAGATGACGTCGAGGAAATGCCAGAACAGGCTCAGGCACGCCAGGCGCCGCACGTTCTGCGGAATCAGGCCCCGCTGACCGACCTGCAGCATCAGGGTCACCATCCAGACCAGACCCACCGTCACGTGCAAGCCGTGCGTGCCGACGAGTGTAAAGAAAGCGGACAGGAAGGCACTGCGTTGCGGCGTCGCGCCGTCGTGAATCATATGGGTGAATTCATACAGCTCGATGCCGACAAACACCAATCCGAACAGCGCGGTGATGATGAGCCAGCCCTGCGTGGCGCCGACGCGCCCCTTATAGGTCGCCAGCATCGCGAAGCCATAGGTGATGGACGAGAGCAGCAGCATCGAGGTATTCACCGCCACCAGCGGCAATTCGAACAGGTCCTTCGGTGCCGGGCCGCCCGCGTAGCTGCCGCCGAGGACGCCGTAGGTGGCAAACAGCGCCGCGAACAGCAGGCAGTCGCTCATCAGATAGATCCAGAAGCCGAGCAGGGTACTGCCGCCGGCAGCATGCTCATGCTCCTCGGTCAGACAGAAGACCGGCAACTCTACGGTGGCGTCTGCGCCCGTGGGTGTCATCGCCATGATTTCAAGCCTGCGCCGCAAGCAGGCGCGTCCGCCCGGCCTCGGTGCGCTCCACTTCGCTCGCCGGGATCTGGAAATCGCGCTGATAGTTGAAGGTGTGGGCAATCGCCACCGCGAGCACCGCCACAAACCCAAGCACCGCCAGCCACCAGATGTGCCAGATCATGGCGAAGCCGAAGATTGCGCTCAAGGCGGCAAGGATGAAGCCCGCTCCGGTGTTGCGCGGCATGTGGATGGCATTGAAGCCCGCCACCGGGCGGCGAAACCCGCGATGTTTCATGTCCCACCACGCGTCGTTGTCGTGCACGACGGGTGTGAAGGCAAAGTTATACTCGGGCGGCGGCGAAGCCGTGGACCATTCCAGCGTGCGGCCACCCCATGGGTCGCCGGTGCGGTCGCGCAGCGCTTCGCGCCGCCGAATGCTCACGTAGATCTGGATCAGAAAAGACGCGATGCCCAGAAGAATCAGGGCGGCCCCCACCGCGGCGATGACGAACCAGACCTGCAGGGTCGGGTCTTCGAAGTGACGCAGCCGGCGCGTGACGCCCATGAGACCCAGCACGTACAGCGGCATGAATGCCAGGTAGAAACCGGCCACCCAGAACCAGAACGACATCTTTCCCCAGAATGGGTCGAGTCGAAATCCAAA